>JBHIBK010000223.1:0-3512 GCA_046759065.1 Thermoplasmata archaeon
AGCATCAGGTCATGACCTGCAAGGGCCAAAGCGTGTATCCTGCAGTCATGCCAACCCATAGTCTCGAAGTCCTTCTCGGACCAGATCCGCTTTTCCAGTTCGTATTCTTCTTTCATTGGCTCCCGTCCTCACGCTCACCCTTACTCGGAATGCGGCCATCTGCCACTCTTATCGAGCCAGAAGCGGTGTCTGACCTCTCTCCTGAATCCCCGGGAATGTCCAACTGTCTCTTCATCCACTCCATGAGTGGGGGATATTCGAAGGTTAATAATGCTTTCGTCCGTCCTGACAGAAATGACAGTCTTCATAGGTGTCATGAAAAACCTTTTTTCAGCCTGGCCCTTTACGGACTAGGCTTCGGGTCCCAGGCGGCCGTTACTTCCCTTGGACCTCGAGTCCGTTTCATAGGTTGGCCGCACTGGCGACTCGACACTCTGGGCTTCGAGCCCGAAGAGGAGATTGTCGATAGCTGGGACCCGAATGGAATCACCATGGGAGGTGATCTGATACGTGGATAGGAATGGATGTACATAAGGATGTTTGTGAGGTCATGCGCTTGGATGAGAACGGCGACACCGTGAAGAAGGAGAGGTTCAGGACCTCTCACCGCAACATCGAGAGGTTCGCGAACTCCCTCTCTGAGGATGACAAAGTGGCACTGGAATCCAGCACGACTGGAAAGATGGTCTATTGGAAGCTGAAGAAGGCGGGAATAGATGTCCACATGGCCCATCCTTCCGATGTGAGCCTGATAGCGAGATCGAAGTCCAAGACGGACGAGAAGGATGCGGCCATCCTTGCGAACCTCCTGAGAATGGGTTACCTTCCCGAGTCATACGTACCCGAGGAGCACATCGAGAAGATAAGGAGCGTTGTCAGGCTCAGAGTGAGCCTGTCACAGAAGATGACAGCCGCCAAGAATCAGGTCCATGCCATCCTCATGCGTAATGGCATAGAGATGAAGGAAAGCGATATCTTCGGCAAGAGGGGCCTGAGGAGGCTGCAGTCCTTTGACCTTCCCCCTCTGGACCGTGCCATCCTGGATGTCTATCTGAAGGAGGTGCTCCTCCTATCGGAGCAGATAGGGGGCGTCGAGTCCATCATGGCATCCATGGCGGAGGATATCAAGGAGGTCAAGCTTCTGATGACCATACCCGGAGTGAGCTTCTACTCAGCACTGGTGATCATGGGAGAGGTCGGCGACTTTCACAGATTCCCGTCAAAGAAGCATCTAGCATCCTATGCGGGTCTCGTACCCTCCGTGAAGCAGTCCGGTTCCGAGATGCATACAGGGCACATCACGAAGAGGGGACCCTCCCTCCTGAGATGGATCCTCGTGGTGTGCGCGAATGTCGCCGTCAGGGTGGCGGGACCGCTCAGGAAGCTGTACCTCAAGCTCAAGGACAGGAAGGGTCACGGCAAGGCCATCGTTGCCGTTGCCCACAAGCTCCTTCGCGTCATCTATGCGATGATGGTCGAGGGCAAGGAGTACGACCATCAGATCGAGAAGAACGTCGTGAGGAAGAGACGGGAGGTGAGGAGGAGCTCCTCCAAGATGAGAGACCAGGACCTCTCGATTACCATCAAAGGCTTCACCCCTGAGGTCCTCGAAAGGGTTAAGAAGGAGGTCTCACTACCTTGACTGGAACGAGGGTTTTTCAGAGGAGGGAAGTCTGTCATTTCCCCCGAAACCATTTCATATCCTCGGACACATTTCCAGCTGAGGTCGTGGAGGCGATGAAGAAGGACCTGGAATCGCTGGTGGGGAAACGGGTGAGAATCCAGATGGGCGAGCCCATTGAGTTCTTCGGTCCTTGGGGATGGGGGGACCTATTCGGTCGTGTCGTCTCTCAGTATGTCGACTACGAAGGAAGCAGTGTTCTCGAAATCGAACTCGATTTTGAGGTTGACTGGGAGAGAGGAAAGGGAAAGCAGGTCATAGTGGCGTCTCGATACACCGACGAGAGGTCTCCCGGTGGATACTATCCCTCATGGGAGGGCACGAAGCTTCTTTCACTGCTTGAAGGAAAGGAAGTGACCGTCAATGTCTATCTAACGAAATACAGACTCACAACTAGGCCACCAGAGAATCCTGATTTGGTCGCCTTCGGTAGTATCAGGGTCATCGAAGAGGAGTCATGGATGAAGTTGGAGGAGGAGAAGGAAAAGGAAAAGCTGGAGGAGCTAGATAGGAAGAAGAAGCGGAATCGCAAGAAGAAGACGAGAATAGGAATCCGAAGGCGAAGGATGTCGTGATTCGAATATGGGGAGACTTCAACCGCCCGCTCAAAGACCCAATAGGTGAATGAATGGCCAGCCTCGCAGAGGAACTCATTACGCGCTCGAACGACTCGGATGTCAGAGAGAGGAGAGCCGCAGCTTCGGGCCTCGGGAAGGTGCGCAGTCGCGTGCCTGAGGACGAGTTCCCGTTCGTGGCCGAGAGACTCACGGAGCTCTTGCGGGACCACGATCCGGGCGTGAGGAGGAGGGCCGCCTTCAGCCTGGGGAAGTTGAACGACCTGATTCCTGAGGAGCAAATCGACCTCGTCGTTGATGGGCTCCTTTCGATGTTCGGGGACCCCGATTCCTATGTCAGGTCCAGAGTCGCATCGGCGATCGGCAATCTGGCAGGGCGCATACCAGATGAGAAGTTGGCCGATGTCGCGAAAGCGTTCAGGTCTCTCCTGATGGACGGACACCCTGGTGTGCGCGATGACACAAAGACGAACCTTGTCAAGCTGATGCACCGCTTCTCGGACGATCAGATGGCATCCATCACGGAGCTCTTTCTATCGCAGTCGTTCGACATCGCCCCAGGACGCGGCGTGGATAGCAATATGGATAGAGCGTTTAGTCTGGCCCGGATAGCTGAGCGAATACCGGAAAAGCTGCTTGCCACGGTCATTTGCCGCCTCGTTGAGCTCTCGAAGAAGCCCTGGTCGTGGGATGATGGCACGGCCACAGATGCCATCAAGACCCTCGTCAAGAGGCTGCCAGAAGAACAGTGGGAACCTGTCATGGGCATTCACCTGAATCAGCTATTGACACTCGCTAGGCGAGGCAGGAAGCTTCCGGAGAGCTCAGGCCTTTGGGGGTTTGTGGACATCATACCCGAGACCCACATGAGGACGGTCGCAAGGGCAGTGCTGAAGCTCTCAAAGAGCTGGAGCGTGTTTCCCCGGTGGATTGGGGCTGACTATCTGGGCAGACTTGCAGGTCACATCGAGGGGAGAGAACTCCAACTGACAGTTCTCAGGCTAACGAAGATGTCTAAGGACCGTGACAAGAGGGTGAGAATCCAGGCGAGGGCATCCTTGGAGAAGTTCGAGACCGCATAGACTCTGGATCACTGCCCGCTCACGTTACTCTCGCCAAAACGATTTCATAGAATCTGACCAATTCCCAACCGGAAAGATTCTCATTCACAATCAAAGGCTGTCAGGGAATAGTCGCAGTGCATAGGGGACTGCGACGTTTCTGGGGCTGGAGGAATGCATCTTACCTCGAAGTGA
>JBHIBK010000224.1:0-3512 GCA_046759065.1 Thermoplasmata archaeon
TGGGTTCCAGCCCGCCAATGAAGAGGATGTCGGCTCCCTCCCGCTCGGGTTTCGGATACTTGTCAGGATCGAACCTCTCCAAGTCCACGCCGTTGTAGATGAGGTGAGATTCCACCCCGTATTCTTTCTTCAGTCTCCTCTGCCAGTACTTCGAGACCGTGACCTTCTCATCGCAGAGGCTGATCGAATCCTCCTGAAGCTTCGTGAGTGTGGTCCCTCGGAATTCGTCCACGTGGTGTATCGTTCTGACCGTCGGTGAATCGATTCTCTTCTTCAGAAGGTTGAGCGCATTCCCTCCTATGCAGTCCTGGGTGTGATATACATCGAAGTCCAGCGGTAGGTTATCGACATACGTCGAGATCATCCTCCTGACGTCTTCGTTTAGGTGCCCCCGCGCGCGGTACGGGAATATGTCAAACGGAACCGAGACCTCCCTGAAGAATCCGCGCGGGTGTTTCTCCCGCCACTTTCTCAATGCAAAGACATTGACGTCCACACCGAGGTCGAGAAGAGCTTCCGAGAGTGAAAGGGCATGCACCACGCCTCCTCTCGGTTTTGTGCTGTAGGTGAGCATCGCGACTCTCATTTCGGACTCCGAATCGGTTCAGACAAGATGCATATAAAATGGTATTGGCTGGCAGGGCTTTGCACGCAAATTCCCTAAGAGGCTGGACTTTGGAGTTGGCCCTCGGACTTTGGTGTCAGGAAATCTGGGAATTCAGAAGTGCCCTGTCTCCCCACCTCGATGCGCCTTTGCTCGATAGTCGATTTCGATATATGTGGATAAGCGGGCGCGAAGATTGGACGCAAGCTGGCGACGAGATCCCTGGATTCGATATCCATCGTTCGCAGGATGAAAGAATCACGACCGAGCTACCACTTCTGTGCGTATCTCCAGGCCCCCTCGAAGCCCTTTGACATGCACTTCACGCACGGGCCGTATTCCATCGTTGAGATCTGATGTATCTTGTCTCCGGACCAGGTCACGCCAAACATGACAGATGGGAAGGTGATGTAACCAGAGTTCGCTTCCTCACCGTGGTAGTCGACATATATCTTTGCCTTCGTTGACGCCACTTCGCCGAGCTCCTTGAGGTCGTCCGTAGGCTTCTCGCCCAGGGGAAGCACGATTTTGAGGTCCTTCCTCTCAAGAAGTGGTTTCAGCTCGTCCAGTAGATCCCCAGGTATGCAGTTTATCCTTATCTTCCTAGATTTCCGAACCTTCTGCTTGATCGCGTCTATGCCCTCTTCCGGCGTCGCGAACACGGTAGACATCCTAGCTTCGTATCTTCCATCAACTATCGGCATCTATCCACCTCCCTCTTTGCCAGCGCTCCAGCCCAAAGCGTACCAATCAAGGAAGCACCTTCCACATTCGTCGTACAGCATCTCTTCTATCATGTACTTCTCCGAGACAGGGTCCTTGAGGACAGTGAAGGTTCTTTCCTCGTCGAGCAAGACGGACATCGACGGGACCTCCTTGTTTCTTACGACGGACACGACCTCGATCTCCGCTTCCTTGAATTCGACGTTACCGTCACCCGTTTTTCGCTCGCCAGGGAACAGCAGGACCCTGACTTCGGCATCATCACGGAAGGCTCCTCTCATTTTCTCCACGAACTCCATGGTCGCATTGCCCAACCACACCGTCTTCGCCTTTCTTGTCTCATCTTTCAACTCCGAAAGCCCAACACTGGATCTCTTTATCACGAACTTCTCCATCATTCCAACAACTCCGTCGTTCAGACTCTTGCCTATCGATGCGAGGAAATCCTCGTAGTTCTCCTTGACCTTTGCGAGAACCCCGTCAGGCCTGATAGCTCGGAACAGAATGGGCATTCCTGAGTAGACGCGCACCCAGCCCTTGTCCCTTAGGGATTCCAGCACGGCGTAGATTCTCGTCCTCGGAACCTCCGACTTCTCCGAGAGCTTCACGGCACTGCTCAGATTGTCCTTGAGCAGGCTGAGATATGCCTTCGCCTCGTACCGAGTGAGTCCGAGTCTCCGCAGCTTTTCAACGAGGTCTTCCATGGTCCTAACCAAGAAAAGGCTTGTGAGAATATATAATTCGTGTAACTCGTCTCGGTTAATGATTAGGCCTTCTTCCTCCCGCCGAGAGCTGCAACAATCGCATGGAACGCGCTGAATACCATGAGCGTAAGTCCAATCAGGCCAAGAACGTCAAGCGCAAATCCTGCAGCCATCCCCAGCTGGATTATCTCCTGCCTAAAGAACGCAACGGGGAAGAACAGAACTGCGCCTGTGGCAAACGCGATTAGCCATTGGTCCCTTGGTTCGATATCCACTTCCACTGCCCTCCGAGTCTCCATCAGCCTAGTGCGATTTTAGTCTTTCGACTTGACGGGCCAGGGGCAAGTTGTGCGTGGATGAGTGGATGGCGCAACCGAGTCCAGTTGATCGCATTGAGAATCGGAGGAACTGCTCAAGCGCAGGGGCCTAGAGTGTACCCCCGAAGAGCATGTACAGGAATTGGACCAGTATCACGTCAATCGACAGAACAAGTGCGCTCAAGACCCACGGGTTCCATTTGATTCGCAAACCCTGGAGGCCCATGAAGAGTCCGAGGAAGCTCAGTACAGTGACTAGGAAAAGAACCAGACAGATGCCCAGACCCAGCAACATTTCCGCGATTTCAATGAAGGCTCCAAGGACAGACACCAAAGTGCCGCAGAAACCATAGGCTTCGGCAACACCTCTACTCGTTCGCTCTCTAACCAAAAGTGTATGTTCCATGGAGAAGACGACACCGAGGATCATTGCGAAGAAGCCGACGAGGCCAACGGTCATGAACCCAAAGAGATAACCGAACCACTGGAACGAAACGCCGAGCGGACCAAGCAACCACCACGGGGCGGTTCCGATCACTAGCAACTCCACGCCCAAGACCAAAAGGAATAGGTCTCGCCTAGCTTGATCGTCCATCACATGCACGACAATATGTTGCAGATATTTATATGGTTTTCAGGGCCTGGGCGGGAACGTTCACATCAGTTCGAACCAGGAAGATGCGGACCATGGCGAAGAAGACAGAAACCGCGCTAGGGTGTGCAAACGAGCGTTCAGGCCTCGATCAGCCTTTTCTCACGGTGCAGATGGCGTATGCCACGTTTCTATTCGAAAATCTCATTAGGGTCTATGTACTCTGCTCTCACGTAGAGTTCCTGAAAAGCGGAATGACAAGAGCACAGGATAATGCCATCGTGATGTGGGAGGGGTTGAGATCGTAAGTCCCGCCAAGAAGACGCTGACCATTCTCGTCTTAGCCAGTGTCCTCAGCGTGGCGGTTCTCGCCGTCTTGAATCAAGAAGATGGTGATGCTCCAGCAGTTTGGCAGGAACCGCTGGCAGCCGACCAGAGGATCTTCCCTAGTTTCAGCAGAAGCGCTGAGCTCTACGTCGTGAATGCAAGTGCCGCCACGTACTCAGAGCAACTCGCCTTGGTCTCCCTTCAAGGGATTGTCAACAGAGAGTCGTCCAAGATGTACCTCGACT
>JBHIBK010000225.1:0-3502 GCA_046759065.1 Thermoplasmata archaeon
ATGTCGTGTGTAGTGCGTTGTCCTTCCTGCGCACGATATTTCTGAGATCGTCTCGGGACCCATGAACCTCACTGTCGACCACGAGCCGCGAACCTTTGGACCCGCTGAACCGCCCGAACACCCACAGAATGTTCAGAATGTTCTTTCTCAATCTTCTGATGATGATCTGCCGGGCGTACGTGTCGGCGGGGGCCGAGAACACCTTCACAAAGAGCCCGTGAAGGGCTGTGAACGCCTCCCTTTCCCTCCCGGAGAGTGACAGGTCATCGGGGAACTTGGCGATCCTGGCTCTGATGGGCGGAACCTTGGGCTTCTGCACGATGTCCTCCGACTTCAGCGAGGCGCGTATCTCTGCCAAATGCTTGAGGCCCTCGTAGGGCTTGACGAAGGCGATGTAGTCATCCTCCGGGATCGGCTCCCCTGTCCGTTGGGCAAGTATCTCCCTGAAGTCCTCTCCTGGAGTCCTTGTCTTCAGCTCCTCGCAGGGGTAGGAAGGGCAGTGCGCACAGGTCTTGGCACCGGTCTTCTTGGCGCAGGGTCGTACGTAGCAGGAGCTGTCTGGCAGGACAGCGCCGGATTTCCTGGGCTCAGTGGACTGGCATCCCGGACAGTAGCACAGGTCAGGTCTCAGGCGGACGCCGAAATACCTGTGCCATCCGTCACTGCACCGCTGCTTGTCCTCGTCCGTTCTGGCATTCCCCTTGAACCCGAGGCAACGGCCGCAGTTGCAGCCGCATTTGGCGTACCAGTCTTTCATCCTCCTCGGACCGTGAACGCGGCAACGATATTTATTGCCTCTGCCGAGGCCAACATCACCACTAGGCGCTCGTCACGGAGACGTTCTCCAGCCTCACCCAGGGAACGATGAAGTTCATTATCCTCTCCGTCTCCTTCGAAATGCCGCTGATCTCCATGAACAGCTCGAAGACGTTGCCCGCCACCAGCGTCTCCTTTATCGGGCTGACCTTCTCCCCCTTCTCGATCAGGTAGCCGCCCTTCACGGCGCCAGAGAAGTCCCCGCTTATCACGTCCGGGACACCGGAGAACCTGCTTATGATGACGCCCTTGTCCGTCTCCCCTATCAGGCCTTCCATGGTCTCCTCCCCCGGCTCGATGATCAGGTTCGTCGGTGCGATCCTTGGCGGGCCTGAGATTCCCCCTGACGCGTGACCAGTGGTCTCCCTCTCCTCCTTCTTCGCCGTGAGCGTGTTGTAGAGGAAGTTCTTGAGGACGCCCTTCTCGATTATCTCGAGCGGTTGGTGGGGAACGCCCTCCCGGTCGAAGCCCGATGAACCCAGACCGCCAGGGATTTGGCCATCATCTCTCACGGTCAGGCTCTCGGGGGCGACCTCGTCACCCAACCGGCCGACGAATCTGCTCATGCCCTTCTGCACAGTGTTCGAGTTCGCGGAGAACGCTATCACGGGTGCGAGAAGGTCGACAACCGTGCTTGGATTCAGTACCGCGGTTCCCTTGAAGCTCTCGATCTTCTTCGCCCCAAGGGAGCCCACCACAGTTTCCGCCAGGGTCTTGGCGCTCGTCTCGACGTCGATCTCGTCCACCCGCCTCGTCCCGTTGAAGCGATAGTCGAAGCTGGAGACCTCATCGCCCTCGATGGCCATTCCTATGATGACGTGAGTGAAGGCACTCGCTTCCTCGGAGACCTCTACCCCGCTCGAGTTGGCCACGGCGGACTCGCCCACATCGACGGAGAAGTATCCGCTGTCCATGGTGACCCTCTTGTCGTAGTCCTTGGCGGTCCTGAGAAGCCTCGTCGCGTTGTCCAGGGCGTCGTCCATGGTGAAGTCCCTGCTTCTTGGGTCGTACAATCCCTCGACCTTGCTCATCGGACTCACGTCGGGAAGTTCGTTGAACTTCAGCGGGGGCGCTTTCCTCGCAAGTCCCACCGCCTTTTCGGCTGCCTTCTCGATCTCTTTCCTGGTCAGGTCGTTGACGGAAGCGAAGCCCAGCGAGTGGTTCAGGATCACGCGAACGCCTATGCCCGAGAGCTCCTGGCTCTTCCCAATCTTTATCTCGTTCCTCTCGATGGAGACGTTTATCTCCCTCCCGCCTGCCGCGAAGCCCTCCGCTTCGGTGGCGCCCAGCTCGACGGCCCTCTTGACAGCGAATTGGCAAGCATCTGTGACGTCCAGCATCCTCAGCCCTCCTGCCTTCCGCCGATGATCGCCTCGCAGCGAACGGCCCCGCCGCCGCCGTCGACCTTGGCACTCTGGAACTTCCCGCAGTAGCCGACCCCCATGTCCAGCATGAATTCCTTCCCTACCGCGTCGACGCTCTTCAGGACATCAAAGGCCTGCCCGCTGATAGTGACGCCCCTCAGGAGCTCCTTCACCTCGCCCTTCTCGATCCTGTATGCCTCGTCCACCTCGAACATGAACTCGGCGTTCGAATCCGCCTGTCCGCTCCCCGCTCCCCTCATGATGTACCCTTCCTTCACGCCCTCTATCATCTCCTCCATCGAGTGGTCGCCTGGAAGGATGTACGTGTTCGTCATCCTGATTATGGGCTCGTCCGTATGCTCGAACGCCCGCGCGTTCCCTGTGGGTTCAGTCTCGAACATCAGGGCGCTCTCCCTGTCGTGGAGGTATGACTTGAGCACGCCCTCCTCTATGATTCTGGTCGAGCTCGCGGGAACGCCCTCGTCATCCACGAGGACCATCCCTGTGCCGTGCGCATACTCCTCGGGCTTCCCGCTGTCCACCAGTGTCACGAGATCGCTGGCAAGCTTCTCTCCGAGCTTGCCTTTGGTTATGGAGCCCGACAGGACGAAGTCCGCCTCGACCGTGTGCCCTATCGCTTCGTGGCTGATGAGGCCGACGAGCGAGGGTTCAAGTATTATCGTCGCGCGCTCCCCCTTGGGGTGCTTGGCGTGCAGCAGCTTGGAGGCGAGATCGCACGCATCCAGTGCCAGCTGTTGAGGTCGGATTCTGCGGAAGAGGTCCTTCCAGCCGCCCGTGACGCTGGCCGTCTTCACCGCTCCCACCCTGTCCTCGTTCTCCGAGGCTATCGCGTAGACGTAGAACTCTGGCTTCACGTCGTGGAGCTCGAACTCCGCTCCGTCTGTGTTGACCACCACCTTCCTGTCGATGAGCTCCGAGTAGACGGATATGGCGGACTTCACGTTCTTCGATCCGTCCTTCGCCGTCTTCTCCGCCTCTATGACGAGGCTCATCTTCTCCTCCATCGAGTGGTTCTCCACGGGGTCGTTCACTGTCGGGCGGAAGGTTCCCTTGGCCAGCTCGACCTCTGCGAGGCCCTCGACCCTTTCCGTTCGGTTCTGGGAGGCGACCCTGGCGGCCTTCTCCGCGTCTCGAAGGCTCCCCTTGATTGCTTCGGCTTCGAGAACGTTCGTGCTGCTGAAACCCCATGATCCGTTCACCAGGGCGCGGACCCCCACTCCAACATTCTTGAGGAAGGTCGCATCCTCGAGCTCTCCCCCCGCCATGCGGATGTATGTGGACTTCCTCTCGTGGAACCTCAT
>JBHIBK010000226.1:0-3496 GCA_046759065.1 Thermoplasmata archaeon
AAGGCCCTTCATCAGGCAAAGAAGACGCCTAATGACATTGAAGTCGCAGAGGTTCACGATAACTTCACGATAGGGGAGATATTGGCAATCGAGGACCTGAGGTTCTTCGAGAAGGGAAAGGGCGGCAAGGCAACTGAGAACGGGCAGACCGCCCTCAACGGGGAAGTGTCAGTGAACACCTCAGGAGGCCTCAAGGCCAGGGGGCAACCTGTCGGTGCCACGGGCGTTGCCCAAGCCATAGAAATCGTTCGACAGCTCAGGGGAGAGGCGGAAAAACGACAGGTCGATGGGGCAACTGTGGGCCTGACCCACAACGTAGGTGGAACGGGAGCGACCGCCGTTGTTCATGTATTCGAGAGAGGTGATTGATTGGCTATTCCGAGATTCTGGCGGGAAACGCCCAGCAGGTACAACCTCTTCGCCTCGAAGTGCGGAAACTGCGGGGAGACGTACTTTCCGCCGAGATTGGTGTGTCCGACATGCCACAGGAAGAGCATCGGCAGGATGGAATCCATCAAGCTGTGCAGAGATGGAAAGGTCATATCCTACTCGGTAGTCTACGATGCTCCAGAAAGCTTTGAGATGCAGAAGCCCTACATAATCGCGATTGTGGAGATGAAGGACGGCGTCAGACTCACCGCGCCTATCATAGACTGCGATGAATGCGACATCAGCATAGGGATGGAAGTTGAGGCGGCCTTCCGGAAGCTGGGCGAGGAAGGGAAGGCGGGAGTGGTACACTACGGCTACAAGTTCAAGCCAGTGAGCGACTCGCTCCCCAAAGGCGATTCGCCCAAGGACGATGTACGATCCAATTGAAAGGAGCAAACGTATCGAGAAGGATGTCTGTGATGGCACCCTCAGGAAGTACTATCGCTTCCGTCCAGCAAAGTGGTACGGCGGCATAGTGACAGGCGATGTCGTGGGCTGCAATCTCCTCTGTCTCTTCTGCTGGGCGGGAGACGGAATATGGGGACGCACGAATGCTGGAAAGTTCTACGATCCGGAACAAGTCTATCGCAAGATGGAAGGAATCTCAGAGAGGACCGGCCATAGACTCTGGCGGTTGAGCGGGCAGGAGCCAACAATCGGAAAGGAGCACCTGCTTGCCCTCCTCAGACTCATCGACCGAAGCAATTACAGCTTCATTCTCGAGACAAACGGAATCCTGATCGACAGTTCGTACGCGAGTGACCTGGCGGGATTCAGAGAACTGCATGTTCGCGTCTCTCTCAAAGGGTGCGATGAGCGGGAATTCGCCAGACTCACCGGAGCAGGTGGGGGATTTGAGCTCCAGTTGAGCGCACTGTCGAAACTGAAGAACGCAGGGGTATCCTGCTCTCCAGCCATCATGAGTTCGTTCTCGGACATGGATGAGTTCTCCCGCTTGAAAGACAGGCTC
Organism: Thermoplasmata archaeon; assembly: GCA_046759065.1. GTDB lineage: Archaea > Thermoplasmatota > Thermoplasmata > RBG-16-68-12 > JAGMCJ01 > JAGMCJ01. Next base: position 1,403 of record JBHIBK010000226.1, read on the forward strand.
GCAGTGATTCATGAATCCCTCCCTCGAGACCTCGAAATCGAGGAGCTCATCCATTACCCGCATGTGGACAGGAGGCTGAAGGGCGCCTCGGTCCATTCGACAGGGAATCACTAGGTGGATGACAGTCCAGAGAATCTCCTGTGTCATAAACTAAAAATACGATGACCCTGTATATCCTCAGGTTGAGAGCCATGGATGTAACGCTCATAGACCTGAAGAAGACGCAGATGAGAATCGAGATTTCTGATTCAGATGAAACAATAATCTTTCCTCTGTTGAACGAGCTTCTCAAGGACAAGGATGTTTCCGACGCCAGGTATGTTCCAGGGCACCCACAGCTCGACAAGCCTCAGATTTTCCTGAAGGTGAGGAAGGGGAGACCTCAAACGGTTCTAAGGCGGGCGGCAAGACAGCTCTCCAAGAAGTTTGATGAGTGCAAGACCCTCGTTGAGAAGCAAGTCAAATGATGTGTTTTGATGGAAAAGGTTCTGGGAATCGAGACCTTCCTCACTCATTACCCTGGAATAGGCGGGAAACTCAGGGTGAGACCCGAGGATTTCGTCGTCGAGGAGGTCTCAGTCCCCTTACCGAAGATTGAGAATGGACGCTATACAGTGGCAAGGATAAGGGTGAGAAACTGGGAAACGAACAGACTTGTCAGGCATCTGGCGAGGAATCTGAGAATGAGCAGAAGACGAATAGGATTCGCCGGAACCAAGGACAAGAGAGCGATAACAACTCAGCTCATTCAATTCGACTGCCCGCCTGAGAGAGTGAAAGACCTCAGGATCAAGGACGTTGAGGTTCTGGACGTCTACCAAACGGACAAGAAGATCCAACTGGGCGCTCTCTTGGGGAACAGATTCCGAATCGTCATCGGCCAAGTGGAGCTTTCAGGAGCGGAGACGCTAGTGAGAGTGTCAAGAGTCGCGGATGCGATCATGGAGATTGGATGGTTTCCCAATTTCTTCGGAGTTCAGCGGTTTGGCGCAGCGAGACCTATCACCCACATCATCGGGAGAAAGATATGCGAGGGGGATTTTGAGGGGGCCGCTCTGACGTATATTGGAAGGCCGTTTCCCACCGAATCGGATGACGTTCAGGAGGCGAGAAGATTCCTCGAAAAAACACATGACTTCTCCGAGACGCTGAGGATCTTTCCCAGGCATTTGTCATTTGAGAGGGCCATCCTGAACCACATCGTCAAGAACCCCGGGGACTTCGTGGGTGCGATAGCCAGCCTCCCGCTCAACCTCCAGATGATGTTTGTTCACGCCCATCAATCCTATCTTTTCAATAAGGTGCTCAGCGAAAGGCTGAAGCGTGGGCTTCCTCTCAATGAACCAGTCTTGGGTGACTTGATTCTTCCCGCCAAGGACAACGGGCTTCCGGACAGGAAGAAACCCATTCTCGTTGACGAAGGAACGATAACCAAGGCCACGAAGCGTGCAAAGGCTGGAAAGGCCTTCGTCAGCGGCTTGGTCCTGGGCACGAATCCGAACCTTGCAGAAGGTGAGATGGGGGAGATCGAGAGGTCTGTCATCGAGGGAGAGGGTGTAGGACCGCCGGATTTCCTCGTGCCAAGGATACCGCGTATATCGTCGAAAGGCACTCGCAGGGAGATTCTTAGTCCGCTGAAGGATTTCGAGTTCAGCGTGGGGGAGGGTTTTGCGAGGACATCCTTTGAGCTCATTCCCGGAAGTTACGCCACATCCCTGCTCAGGGAATTCATGAAAACCGACATGATAAACTACTGAAGCCCAATATCTTCTTGCCGATTGATTGAGCTCATATCATGCCCCAACTGTGCTCACAATTCCCGACGAACCGTCCCACATCTGAGAGCGTCCTTCTCTTGGATCCACACCTGTAGTCGAACTTCACCACGTTGACCGGATACTCGTTGTAGTACAGGTAGCTACAGAAGAATCTGAGAAAGGGTTGCTTGACCTTCCAATAGGCTCGGGAATATGCCTTCATGACCATCTCGATGCTTCTGTCCTTCTCGCTCCCTCGAAGCGTGAAAGTGGGAAGGTCGTTCTCATAGCTTCTGGACATTCTCACGTTCTTGATCCTGTGGAGCTCCGCATCCGA
>JBHIBK010000227.1:0-3437 GCA_046759065.1 Thermoplasmata archaeon
GATTGCCGGGGCCCCTCTAACGACCATGGTCTCTATGGCTCTGGCAACTTCTTCTACCGTCTTCGCCTGATGGAACTTGATCTCGTCTGGCAGGAGGTTCTGTTCTATCAACCAGACAGAGTCATACCTCATCCAAACCGTCCTCACGTCGCGGACTTTCCCGTCGACAATGACCCTCAGGAAATCACCTCTTTCTAAATGAACTCAGAAGATCGGAGAGGCGGGGCGGTTCAAGCTCCCTCTTCATATCGCTCTCCAGTGAATCGTAGTACGCCAACTGGCCTTCCACTCTGGCGAGTTCCTTGAGAATCTCGTTCTCCTCTTCCGACAAGTCCCTGAGCGCTTCCTCAAGCTCCATCCGCCTGAACCTCCATCGGTCGTATTCCTTCTGCATTGCGTCGAGCTCTTTCATGGCTCACCTCATGGACTCGATCCTCACAGTAGAGATCTCCCGTGGAACAGCCGCTTCCTTCATCGATGCCATCACCCTGTCGAACTGAGCCAGTCGCCTGTTTGCCCGCTCCAGCTCCCTCAGAACGACTCGTCTTCTCTTCCTGACCTTCTCTAGCTTTGTCAGAAGGAAGTCCCTCCTTCTGTTCCACTTCTTCTGTTCATCTAGAGTCAACAGGACACTCTTGATGGGCATCGTCTCTCCCAATCCAATCACAATATGAGATATAAAAGGATACCCCAAGCCATTCCCACTTCATCCGATTACCAGGTAGCTTTGCCCCGGATGCCTCAGCCGAAAAACACCCGCCCAAAATGCCCTCTAGCCAAGAATCTGAGGAGGGCTCTACTGCGGACGCCCGCCAAGAACATCTTTGGTCAGACATATCTCTGCGAACGCATATGCCAGATTGAGCAGGGTTCCGACATGCATGTCCTCGGTAACGCTAGCTGTCGCGTCCGCCACGAATCTGACCCACATGTCTCGGAAGAAGGCGTCCCTGGCGGTCGATTCGCAACAGATGTTGGTCATCACGCCGCAGATGACCACCTCCTCGATTTGCTGCGATCGCAGAGTCTCCTCCAGGTCAGTCCCATAGAATGCACTGTATCGATTCTTGAAGATCACCTTGTCCTCAGGTCTTGGGGCGACGAACTCATGGATCCTGGCCTCGTCCGTTCCCTCCAGGCTGTGCTCATCCCACCACTTGCCGAGTATGCCAAGATCAGATCCATCTGGCTTATGGACATGGCAGGTGTATGTCACCGGTCTATCGATGTCATGGTAGCAGTCTATCAGTTTCTTCACATTTGGTAGGATCGCATTCCCTGCCTTCTCAAGCGATGAGACTCTTGGACCTATGAAGAATCTCTGCATATCTATGACGAGAAGGGCAGAGTGGTCCATGTCAATTGGTGACCTGTGAATGTTGAACTTCTCAATGCTCCTCATCCATTCTTCTGACTTTCTCTCGAAGTTCTCCAGAGTGATTCTTTCTCTCATGTCCTATCCCGGTGTCTGCCAAAACTTCTTGAAATGAATTCGTCAGCCGATTCCAGATGCAACTGCGATTGCCATCCTCTGACCTTGCTTTGAGGTTCTGGACATACATATCGGCTTGGCCAGGAGGCTCATGTGGGTTGGTACGAACGGATTGCCAGCATCGCCGAGTCGATAGCGTATTCTCCTGCCCGATTATCTGGACTTCTTCACGATCACGCTGTTCGCGAGCATCGAGTTCGGTATTGTGATCTGCTCGCCGGTTTCCGTCTTCAGGACTGTCCCGTACCTGCCCACCAAGAGCACAATCCCACTATGCTCATCCACAGATATTTCGTCCCCAACTTTGAGCGTCTTGGATACGGAAGCATAAGCGCTGACGTTCGCCGCAACGTCCCTGCCTCCGATTCCGAAGGAGATCGCCATCGCCAAACCGAGGGCACCTATGAGTACCGTGAACGTCCAAACCAGAAGAGTCGTGTCAACGCCGATTAGTCCGAGCGCCATGACTATTGCGATGAATATGACGAGCCACTTGACCAATGTCGCGGCCATTTCCGGGGTCAGAGGGACATCGGCCTCCTTCATGGGCTTCTCAACGCGTGTGGAGAGCCAAGTTCCCAGCCAAAGGCCACCCAGAGCCACGAGCACGGCTCCAAAGACCCGCGGAAGATACTCGATGATCAGTGTCACGAACTCTGCCACCGCCTGGAATGCCAAGTAGTCCAAGGCCATGGCGATGAAGAACAGAAATACGAACCAGAACACGAGTAAGCCCAGTATCTCTGGTAGACCTCTAAAGCCAATGCTCCTTACGGTCTCCACGAGTCCAGTCTCTCGAAAAAGCTCGTCAAACCTCAGCCTGTAGAGAACCTTGACCACCAGCCACTTCACGATCTTGGCGACAATGTAGCCGGTGATCAATATCAATATGGCGAAGATCAGGCCGATTATGACGAACTCCCACAACCACGATATTCCTTCAACGATCCATTGTATGAAGTCCACCATGTTCCCAACTCCTCAAAGGCGCATCCCGAGATATTGGGGATACCATTACTTCCCCTCTAATAAACGTTTCTGAGGGAAGATGATAGAATCAGGACAACTGAGAACGAATCCTCTGAACGCTCCACCGCACAAACCGCGCATCCCTTGCACCTGGTAAGATGTCCACGCGGTAACGATACTGATGGCTCACTTGGGGCCTTTGGCGCAGAAACCGCAGCCATGAAAACAAAGATGGGCGATGACATCCGCTTTCGTGCCTCTCACTCAATCCACAAGTTGCGGATTCATCTTATTCCCGAATGAGCTCTCTTCTCCTCTGCCTCAGGTCTTCGAGCTCCTCTTTGGTCTCTTCAATCGCGATCAGCATTTCTGGTTTCAGCGAATGTGTGGGGAGGCTCATTCTCAGCTCCTCCAAATGCAGCGTGAACTCACTCATTCTGGTAGTGATCTCGTCTATGTTTCCCAACAACAATGATATGGAAGACCAGTTGAGTGTACTTCTGTGGGCATCCTCCGTTAGGTTTAATAAATCCCGTCGCCTTCTGCGAGATGAGGGGGCTCATGGTCTAGCGGTTATGACATCTCTCTCACACAGAGAAGGTCGCCGGTTCGAATCCGGCTGAGCCCATACTAGTATCGGTTCGAAACGCTCAAATAGGAGCACTTCGATTACGTCTCATGACGAAAAAGTCAAGGGGATTGCGTTACAAGGCATTGCTCGAGGATGCGGAAGTCCGCAGGTGGTATGATAACAACGCCAGGGGCTCTGTCGTAACAGCCGATGTCTACCTCAGGCGTCTCGGCAACTTCTGTGAGAGACATGATACTACTCCCAAGGAACTCGCTGGGAAGAGCGAGAAGGAACTCTACGCGATTCTGTTGGATTATGTCAGCGAACTCGAGGGAGAGGGGAAGGCGGGTTCCTACATCGGTTCGATAATGCGAGCGCTCAAGTCGTGGCTCACGCACAATGACA
>JBHIBK010000228.1:0-3432 GCA_046759065.1 Thermoplasmata archaeon
GATGATACAAAGAGGTGACAAGGATCCTGCCCTGCTCACCCGGCGAAACGTGCTCACCATCCCTGACAAACTCCAACACATACAGCTCGTCGGATATGTGGAGCCCATCGTGTTCGCCACACTCCGATGCTACAGATCTGGCTTCTGCGCTGCCGTACATGTCATAGACCTCCCCTCCCCACATTTCGTTCACCAGACGTCTTTCGAAAGGAGCTATCCTCTCCATCGTCGAAACGAGAACAGGAACTCCTGCGTTCTCCTGATGGGCGAAGCGGCCAAATTCGAGCAAGTTCTTGGGCAGTCCAACGAGAAGAAAAGGTCTGAAGGAGAAGATTCTCTTGGCGTACCTCCTCAAACCCTCCTCGCTGATCTTCCAATCGTTTACCCTCAGCCTCCTCAAGAGCACGTCTCTCGCAGCATCCTCGAACTGTTCCCTGAGCGACTTGAAGGGACTAACCCTATATATCACTGCCCATCTGTCCCCGAGCCTGTACCCCGTCCATCCGAAGAACCTCAGCTGTGCCCCTAGCTCCCACTCGTAGGTGCGTCTAGACCTCAGGAACCTGAAAGGTTCCGCTGTCGAACCGGATGTACTCTCCTCGAACACGCCTTTCGGCATACGCCGAGAGCGGAAGAGAAAGGGAGCTTTCCTTATCTCAGCCTTCCCAACGGATGGCAGGCGACAGAGATCGTCCAGACTCCTCACATCTTGGGGGTAGATTCCCGCATCCTTCATCGCTCTGTGATAGAATGGAACCGTCCTGTAGCAGTGTTGAAGCATCGATCGGAGCCTCTTGAGCTGGATAGCCCGGATCTGCTCGCCCTTCATCCACTGCGTTCGAGAAAGCTCCTTCAGATGCCTTCCCGCCGGGAGGAGGGAGTGTGCCATAGAGAGAAAAGCACTGTACAAGGAGAATCAATCCTCCGCTGGGAACAGAAGAACCAGATGTAAATGAGCGAGCCGGCTCTGAATCCCCAGCACATCACACATTCGATCTTCCCTTTCCCGACGCTAGGTTCAGCAGAAGCTTGGTGAAACGTGACCTTGTCATCTCGACATCGTGGCGGTTTCTCAAGTATCGTAGGGCGGCCGACCTGATCCTCCTTTCCAGGTCAGCATTTGAGACAACAAGCTCCACGGCTCTAGCTATGCCCTCGGGGTCGCCAACGGCGCACAAACAGTTCTCGTGGTCAACGAACCAGCCTCCTAGAGAAAGAGATCTACTCACGACAACCGGCACCCCGCAAGCCATCGCCTCCAGCGCCGCGATCGGCCCCCCCTCTGCCACGCTCGGCAACACGAAGACCTGACACCCCGTGAGAAGACCGGGGATCCGATCAGGTGGCTGGTGACCGTGAAATATTATTGCTTCAGAGATCCCCAGCTTCTCAGCCGTCGTTTCCAGAGCACGCCTCTCAGGCCCATGCCCCACCACATGGAGACGGATCTCGGGATGCCGTTTCCTTAGCCTTAGACAAGCTTCTATCAACTCGCCTATCCTCTTCTCCCTGTGGAGCCTGGACACGGTGATGATCCGGGGCTCTCCTTCCTCTGTTATCAAAGGGGTGGCATACGGATTGAACAGGTCGAGGTCCACCCCCTGGCTGATGACGGTGAGTCTACTACTGAGCCCTCTGCAGTACCAATCCATATCCTTGTTTGCAACGACCACGTCGGCAACCGAGAAGACGTAGTCCTCAATCCTTTCGACGAGACGCGCCAGCATCTTCCCCCTCCGATACCGTGCCTGAAGAATACAGCGCGTAGGCTCAGAGATCCGAACTACCGACGCTCTCCCTGTGAGACCAGCCACAACTGTCACCAGTCCTGTGTAAGGATGACCAGCAAGGCTGATCAGCAGATGAGGCCGATGCTTCCGAACCGCCGCCAAGAGACAGAGAAACCCCATCGTCAAGTACAGAAAGTATCCAACCAGCAGTCCCACTCCGTAGTAGGTCTTCAAACGAATCGGGACGACCACAACACTCTCCAGCAACCTCTCGATATCCGAGTAACCTGTTCTCCCGGCGATTGCCAAGAGCTCCACGCTATCCAATTCGATGTGTTTTCGGATCAGAGGAAGGTGCTTCATCCTGTACTCCCACTCCTCCACGACCGGCTCTAGGAAGAGGACAACTCGTGGTTTCTGCAAGTGTAAACTACTTCCTAAGTTCGGACAGTGCTTTGTAGAGGCTTTCCACCTTTAGAACCACCCTTTCCCAGGTATGCCACTTCTCCACCACCTTCTTAGCCTTCGACGTAACCGATCTGAGCGAGGACCGGTCGTCTAGAAGACCGTCGACAAGTTCGACGCAACCCCGAGAGTCTCCGACCTCGAAAAGAAACCCGGTAACTCCGTGTTTCACTATCTCGGGCGTTCCCCCAACCCGGGAGAGGACGGTGGGAGTTCCTACCGCCATGGCTTCTAGGGCAACGGTTGGAACCCCCTCGATGTATGAAGGCAAGATTAGGAGGGTGGATTCCTCAAGAAGACGAGGGATCTGGTTAGGTTGTACCTGACCGAGGTAACACATCCTGCCATCCGATTTGGCGGCCTCTCGTTGGACATCCCCTGTCATGCTTCCCTTGCCGGCAACTAGGATCTCCACGTTGGGTCGTCGCTTGAGCAGCGCTCTAGAGATCTTCAGGAGATCTATCGTGCCTTTCCACGGCTCTAGGCGACCGACATAAGTCATCCTCTCGAGATTCTCGCCCTTCCATCCTCTCTTGAGAAGGCTGCTGTTGACGGCGTTGGGAATCCAGTGAAAGACTTCTAGGTCCAGGTCGAAGAGCTGGGATGCCAATCGTATGTCTCGCCTAGATACGGATGCTATGGCTTGAGCCGCTCTCACGGTCAGTCGCCCGGCGGTGAGGTCGAAGAGCCTCTTGCGGAGATAGAGCCCCTTGACAGGGGAGGGAGAGTCTGGGGTTGCTGGCTCTAGGCCGCCATGAAGGTGGAGGAGGAAGGGGATCTTCCTGAGTCTGGCGGCCAGCGCAGATTGGGTGCTGGTTAGGAAGACGTATGAGTGGACGTGGAGGAGGTCGAAGGCCTCTTGCAGGAGGTAGGGTAGCGCGACGGTGAGAGGGGTGTGGAAGAGGGTGGCGGGGGAAGGGGCCTCATGTATGTGGAGGCCATTCCTTGTACGGCGCTGCCCCGTCAGGGTGTTGAGGCGGGAGGTTAGAAGGTGAACCTCGTGTCGGCGGGCGAGCCGGCGGCTGAGCTCGTGGCTGTAGGTCTGGGAGCCTCCAGCCTCGGAGCTGGGGAAGGCGCTGACCTGCAGGATCCTCAACGTCTCGTTTCACTTCTGTTGATCCTATGGATCCGTCCTCCTGTAAGAGGCATGAACAACCTACCGATTCTCTCACGGGAATCTTCGGCGTTCAGCTTTTCACCCACACTTTCGTGGGTCAGATCCCGAATGTGCAAGGGG
>JBHIBK010000229.1:0-3429 GCA_046759065.1 Thermoplasmata archaeon
AAGCGGATACCCCATCTGTCCAACAAGGGTCTCTTGGCCGTCATCGCAGAAGCCGGGAAGAGGGCCAGGGAGGCGGAGCGAAAGGAGAAATCGCTCAGCCTCAGGCTGAGAGAGATGGGCGGGCTGATAAGGTCCGCGGGAGACCTTGCGAAGTCCGACGGGTCCGAGCTCATCGATGACGGCCACATAAAGAGGGCGATCGCCAGGGCACGGACTATCGAGGAGCAGATCAGAGAAAGATACGGGTCCTATTATTCTGGTATGGCTTCGGAGTCGAGCGATTCCCAGAAGAGCGCGTCACCGTACCACTACTGGAACTACCACGTGCACGATGACAGGAGAGGTTACGGGTAGAACCTAGCAGCTAGAGGACCTTCACCATTTTCACGGCGTCCTCACCATCGGTGTAGAAGCCAGGGATTAGATCTATCGTCTCGAAGCCGAGCCTTTGGTAGAATCTCCTCGCCCCCAGGTTTGATTTCCTCACCTCGAGCTCGACCCTGTTGAGGCCTTCGCTCGCAATACGGTTGATGAAGTCGTTCATCAGAGCCGTGCCTATTCCCCTCGACCGGAGACCTTCCCGGACGACGAGTATGAGAATCCTGGCAGTTGTGGCACTCGTCTTCGTGGCAGCCAGAGCCCCGATGATCACTCCAGACATCTCCGCCGTGAGAAAGCCGCCCCTCCACCACCGGTAAATCCTCAGAAAGAAGTCTCGCGAATATCTCTCGTTCAAAGCCCTTTGTGATATGCTCCTCACAATCTTGAGATCAGTGGGACTGAACTCCCTTATCCTGAGCACAGGCCGTAATGAAAGTCGGGGGTAATAAAATCGACACTAGGCGATAGGATAAAATCCCAGGAAGGGGATTTGACCACCGTGAGGCTCCTTTTTGAGCTGTCTGGTGAACATCCTGACCTCCCGCTCTTGGAAATCTCATCAGCGGTGGAAGCCCTTCAGGGGCGCCCACCAACCATGAGGAGAGAGGCTTCGATCGCGATCGTGGAGACGGACGTAGAGCCCAAGGACATCGGCGAGAGGATCGCCCTCTGCCACAGGGTCAGTGAGATCGTCGCATCGGGAAGCCTGGAAGCCCTTCTGGAAGCTGCGAGGGGAATCAAGGTCGACGGAACCGTTGCGGTCCGGTGCAGGAAGGTCTCAAGTACGCGAAGGGAGAGATGCTCCGAACTGGAGAAGCGGTTTGGCGATGTGCTTGCCGAATCCCATCCGATCGACCTGGCCGAGCCCTCGACCCTCGTCAGAGTGATACTGGGAGACGAGAGCCACCTTGTGATTCAGAGGCATGAGGTCGACAGAGGCTCCTTTGAGAGCCGCAAAGTTGCCCTCCGACCCTTCTTCTATCCCATATCAGTGCACCCCAAGTACGCGAGGCTCCTGGTGAACATGACCAAGGTGAGGAAGGGGGAGACGCTCTTGGACCCGTTCTGCGGGACAGGGGGCGTTCTCATAGAGGCTGGGCTCGTCGGAGCCGCCCCCGTGGGAAGCGATCTGAAGGGGGACATGGTGGAGGGTTGCAGGGTGTCACTGAGGGAATTCAACGTCGAGGCCGACCTCTTCCAGGCGGACGTCGAGGACCTGGAAGACCACATTGAGCGCGTTCATGCGATAGCGACCGACCCGCCATACGGCCGTTCGACGTCCACCATGGGAAGGGACATCCTCAGCCTCTACTCGAGATCCTTTGATGTCTTCTCCAGCGTTCTGGAGAGAGGAAGGAACCTGGCGATGATCGTTCCCGAGGAGGGGCTCATTGACGTTGGAAGGGAATACATGGACCTCGACGTATCCCATTCCTTGAGGGTTCACAAATCACTCACGAGACATTTCTGCCTGTTCAAGAACTAGGAGTCGACCTCCACCCAGATCTCCAGACGCCTTTCCTTCTCCACAGGAGCGCCGTTCACCGTTCCGACGACCTGCGTCTGGTAGTTGCCGTGGGGAGCTGGATCGCTGGGGAAGAACAGGACGAGGGAGGCAGTCACATTCGTGCTTGCGTTGACGATGAGAGTCACCGTGGAGTTCGATACTATCTCCGGAATGTCCGGAAAGGCGAGCCAGGCCCGCATCTCACTCCATGCGACCGTTGCTTTCATGGTTATGTTCAGATGCATGTTCCCGGTGTTGTTGATGATGAAGTTATAGGTGCAGTTCCTTCCGTCCGTGACGTTGGTGCAGTTGAGGCTGCTCGTGGTCGTGTTATCGATGAAGATGATATCGGTCTGGACCTCGTGGTCTCTGAACTCGAACTCGTATTCGGCGGGAATCTCCTGGATGGGTATCAGGACGAATGTTATGAGGAGCACGAAGACCGTGAGCCCGCCAAAGAATTTCCTCTTGTGGTCGAGAGGCGTGAAGTCATTCAAGGGCGGCGGGTGTCTCACCCCCAAGAACACTATCAGAATGGCTATGATCGCCCACCCCACGTAGAAGAAGCTGAACACGAAAAGGGCTGCTATCGCCGCGTAGCTGAGATAGCGTGCGTTCTCCCCGAAGAGCGCCCTGGCGACATGGCCCCCGTCCAGCTGCCCCGCGGGCAGGAGGTTCAGCGCTGTGACGAAGAACCCAACCCAGCTCGCAAAGGCGAGCGGATGAAGGGCCACTCCGGCCTCGATTGGGATGAACAGTCCTAGGACCTCATAGAGAAGAGGGAAGCTGACCAGGATGGCACCGCCTTGCTCCCCTATGGAGACCGTCTTGGCACCGAGGTTCGTAAGCCAGAGGCCCAAGAGTGCCAGCGGTATGGTTATCGCAAGACCCGAGAGAGGTCCGGCAATGCCTATGTCCAGGAGTGCCCTCTTGTCCGGGATGGGCTCGCGCATGCTTATGACCGCTCCGAACGTCCCGAGCGGGGGGATCGATGGTATGAAGAAGGGAAGGGACGCGGCCACCTTGTGCTTCCTGGCCATGAGGTAGTGACCCATCTCATGAGTTCCCAGGATCAAGAGGAGCGGAAAGGCAAAATAGAGGGTGCCGTAGAGAATGGCGTTGGCCGAGAAGAGACCTATTTGGTCGTAGGATGCCCAGTGGATCATCCCCGCGAACATCGTCGTCAGAATCGTGATGAGAAGGAGAGCCGCGTTGACGTGGGTCCCCCTGTACCTGGCGAGAGGCTTCCTCTGGACGTGAATCACGAACTCTCCTCCCTCCTTCCTGAGGAAGGGGATGTACCCAGTGCTCAGCATGTCCCGCCTCAGGGAGTCGAAGGAAGAATGCAGTGTCTTCGGGTCCACATCGCAGAGGAAAGAGATGACCTGTGGACCTACCCTGGTCTCGTACACGGGAAAGTGCTTCGCCACGACCCCCTTCAGGTTCTCTATCTCTGCGGAGACCTCGTCCATTCGAATCGAATAGAACAGCCACGTTTAATAACTTTTGGCACTCACCAAGCTCCAAGAAGGAATAGGAGT
>JBHIBK010000230.1:0-3400 GCA_046759065.1 Thermoplasmata archaeon
GACGAGATGACATCAATCAATCCCGCCTGCAGTGCGAAGACAGCAGCCTGTGATGTCTTGTATATCCTGAAGGCTATCCCATCGATGTAGGGTGGATGCAGGTAGCTTCCACCGTCTCGGTCCAGAACGTCGGCGTAGAAATCCTCGTACTTGACGAGTGTCACGGTCACCCCAGGGTTCCATTCGTCGAACTCGAAAGGTCCCGTTCCTATGACGAGATCATCTTCCAGAAGCCATGATTCGGCCTTGCTGAACTGAAACGCCTCAGGTTCAGATGCTGGGATGCCGTTGCCAGAGGCAGGGTCAAGCGCGAGCCCGAAGTCCTCGTGGATATCTTCCTCCCAAGTGACACACAATCCAGCCACAGACATCCTACATACCCTCCCTGTGCCTTCCCACAGGTGTCGGGGGAGTAGCTTGATCTCCGCCAGAACGTGCTCACTGAACCCAATGTATCTGGCCTGCAGCTCGAAGCGCAGTGCGAATGTCAGTGTATCGTTCTCGCCAGCAAGGATGGATTGGTCCCAAGCATCATTGACGGGGTAAACCCACAACCATCGTGTGGTGGTGTAGTTTGATCCCTCGAGATTGCTCTTGTCCTGAAGAGCCTCAAAGACCGCCTCCTCCGGATCAAGAGCGAAAAGATGGTAGCTGAACAGGAGGTCATACATCGTCGCCTGCACACCGTCGTGGAAGTGGACGCCGTTGAAGTCATAGTAGGCCGTCACGACGCTCATGTTTGAGCCTGCCTCCTTCTCGAACACACCGTACTCGGATTGCTCGAAGACGCCATCGTCGTCCGTGTCGATACCCTTCAGCAAATAAGGCAGGAACTCCTCCGTCTCAGGAGCGAATAGCACTACAGTTGTGTAGACTGGGAAAAGGACGCTCCTTGACCACATGTCATCAATCGCCAGCAGGTTCCTGGACTTCATGTCGTCTTGGGCACCCACTCGGAGGATGAGGTCTCCTCTGGTTCCTTCACCCGCGCCTGCATCCATAAACAACAGGCCCCCCAGCAGTGCGACAGCCAAGACAGCGATGACCTTGCAGGCTAGTCGATTCAAGTCCCTCACACTCCACTCATGCAATACACCGACGTGGTATGATATAAGGAGTTTGGTGTGGCCTTTTGTGAAGGCCCCGAGAGACTATCTGAGGAACGTGCGCGCGAGGTGCTTCCCGTCGGAAGGGCACCCGCCTAGATCCGCTTTCTGATTCCCTTCGTGAACTTCAGCCACCTCTTCTCGTCCTCGATCTTCTTCATCAATGCCTTCTTTTCGATGTCCCGCTCAGGACCCTCCTCCAAGAAGCGAAGCTCGTCTATTGCCCTCAGAATCCCCAGGAGTCGATGGGAGATCTCCTCGGCCTCCTCCTTGGTTATGTCAGGCAGGTCGAGCAGGTGCTCGAAGAACCTTCCCCTCTTCCGAAGGTCCTCTATCAGAGCCCTAGCGTCCCCGCGCTCCTCTTTGCCCAATTCCCGCCTGTGAATGAAATCGTGAACCAGATCCCGCAGAGGGATTCTTCTTCCAGAAATCTCGACCTCATCAGGAATCGTCTCCCCCACCCAGAAGAAAAGCGAGCGAATCCTGGCCGTGACCTTCTCCCGCTCTTCCTTGGTCAAAAGCTCCTCCGGCCTGTGCTTGTGTTTCTCATGGCCGACATAGGACATCGCCATCAAATTGTCGACGGAATATAAGTCATCGTCGAGGGGATGCAGACGCTCTTGTCCCGCATCACTCTCCGCCGTAGTCCGATATGTGCTCCGCCCAGTCCTTCTCGACCTTGGACAGCATCACACGATCGGCGGAGTAGAAGGGCACGCGCAGGTGCATGGCAAGCGCCAGATAGCTGGAATCGTACACCGTGATGCCCCTAGCGAAGGCCTCGCCTATCGCCTCTCCCATCCACTCAAGATTGGGCTCAAAGAGAACCATCTGAAGGTCCCACAAGTCCCTGAGCGCCTTCCGGACATCGCTCGAGCCCGCCTCGGGGCTGTGCCTGAGAGCGTTGCAAACCTCCCAGATGAGGAGGCTCGGTGACGCCAGGACGAGATCGCCTGAGACGTGGTCGTTCCTCATGGCGACGGCCTCCTCCGAGTCCTCCTCGGCGTTGAACCACTTGACGGCCACGGAGGCGTCAACGACTACCGCTTGAGTCGCCATTTCCTGATCTCCTCCGACCCGCTCCACCGTCCTGAGGTCCTCTTTCTCATGCGGTCCATGCTCATCGCGGCCCTCATGGCCCTCTTCCGGTCGATGCCCTTCTTGAGTGCCTCCTCGGTCTCGAGCCTCCTGCGGATGCTCCTCCTTATGACCTCGGACCAGTTGATGTCTCGGAACGATTCCATCTTCTTCTTGGTCTCGTCACCGACCTTCACGCTGACGACCTTCATGATGTATCATATATTACTTGTAATACATAAGGGTTACTTCATTGACATATCGTCCTCACCTGGATGCACCTGGCCCTGAAGGTTGGGTACGGACATTGGGTGAGGGTGGAGGCGGACACAGACTGGATAGTCGAAGTGTCGTAGTCCGAAAAGAAGCACGACAATTCGCAGTTGGGAATGCAAGGGTCTTCCCAATCGACCATCTGGAAATCACTGATGACCACAAGTACAAATACGGCACTCCTATTGCAGCAACTGGACGATTTGATTGCCCGGTGCAGGAATCCAACAGACCAAGCTGCTGGTGGAGAGGATTAGCAAAGATGACAAGATATCACCAGCAAGAGCTGTCGAGGATCTCACAAGAGCTATCAGGGCCCTGTGTCGCACGAATGAGAAGTATCACCTGGCCCTGGCATACGCTATCAGGGGAACTGCATTTGCCTGCGGGATGGAGAACCGCAAGGCAGCTTTCAGAGACTGGAGAAAGGTCCTCAAGCTAATCCTCGAAGGTCGCAACCACTCGCCTGACAGCTTGAAATTGGTCGGATGGGTGCGCCTTCAGATGGGGCTCCACTCCAGAGGCAAGGCGCAAATGCGCTTCTTCGGTGAGGCACTTGGATACTACAGGAGAGCTGGTCGACCACAGGGAGAAGCGACCGTGCTTGTGGAGCGTGGTCTTCGGTGGAAAGAAAGGGGATACTATGGTAGAGCACTCAAGGACCTTCTGACAGGTTTGCGCATTGCACGGAAACATAACATGGATGAGATTCAGCAGCTCGAAAGCTTCGTCCGCGAAGTAGAAGAAATGCGGAAGCGAAATAGGAGGTGAAGAGTCGTAGTTCGTAAGGGACTACGACATTTGAGGAGGAAGCTCTAGAAACAGCTTCATATGGGCGACCGTATTACGAAGCAGTGGAAGGGAGGTGTCGAGATGAACAGCCATCTGCTCGTGAACTTGGATGAGCTCAGAGGAGGAAACGTAATCATGGCCCCGAATGTCGA
>JBHIBK010000231.1:0-3382 GCA_046759065.1 Thermoplasmata archaeon
AGTTGAGGATGAGGCGGGGCAGGCTGGCGATGTCCTCCTGGGGCCCGATGAGTCGAGGTGTGACGATGACGAGAGTCAGGAGGAGAACGACGGTGGCGGCCATGAAGGCGGGCTTCAGCATCCCGGTCCGTTATTGAAAGGCCCGAGATAAACCTTTCAAAGCGCGAGGAACGCCGTCATGACGAGGGGAAAGGAGTGGGGTCTTGTCTAACGACCCGGCGAACCGCACGCACGACACGAGAATACTCGACGCGGCGGAGGAGCCAGCAGGAGTCACTAGCCGGGCGTGGGACCGTCGCATCTCTACATGTAGCCGAGCTTCCGCAAGCGCTCCATGAGGAGTTCCTTGTCCTGGGCTCTACCGATCCGCTCTTCCGTGGCTTCCAGGTCCTGCTCCCACGCGGGTGAGTCGCTGACCTTCCGGGAGTCGTATCGCCCATCGATCGACCGCCACCCCTTCGCGTAGAGAGGGTGAAGGGGGATGCCAAGCCGGAGTGTCTCCATCCAGACTTCCCGTTCCGCGAAGTGCAGGATCGGGTGAATCCGCGCGTGGGGCGGGTCTTCCCTCGGACTGATAAAGCGTTCTCGTGACCGTGACTCCCCTTCATCCCACCGGATACCCGTGATAACGCCTCCGAACCCATGCTCCCGAATGGCCTCATTCATCGGAACGGTCTTGAGGAGGTGGTTGGCGACGAGGCTCCCTAGCTCATAGGGGAAGGAGGACTTCCGGTACCCGGTCCTGCGAACCTCTCTCTGATTGGCGGGGGAAAGCTGGGAAATCTTGATCGGGGATCCAGACTCAGGATGGCCTTCAAGAATCTCATCGTTTCGAGCGACGAGGGTCGTCAGGTCCCAAGCCTCTGCTACCTCCTCGAGCAGGCGCCATGTCTCGTCGAAGTGTGTCCCGTGGTCCACAAAGAGGCAAGGGGGATAATGGACGTTCCGCTTCATGCACGCCTCGCGGACAAACCAGAGGGCGAGCATGCTATCCTTTCCTCCGGTCCACATGACGACTGTCTTCTGGAAACGATCCAGAGCCTCCCCGACCACGATCCCCGCAATCTGAACCTTTGCCTCCAAGGAGAGTCCCTCGACGGGGTCCAGGACCTGTGCTTCAGGTTTCATTAGGCACCCCTACTGCCCATAGTATCATCCACGGGCGATGTCGCTGGACTCTTAAGAGTTCCGCGGCTAGGGCTCGGTCTCGTGGAGGTTCGCTAGCGTGGGAAGCCCAGCAGACCCCAAGAACTCAGTCAGAGAGCTAATACCGCTGGACTTCCAATGAGGCGGCCTCGACCTCCGGTGAATGCGAATGAAGTTCCTCGAGCTGGAAGGCCAACTCTCGCATGTTGGTCCGGAGATGGCTGACCCCACACCGACTCCTTAGGAAGGGTAAAACCATGGTGAACTGCCCGGTCGCCACTCCCGGGTTTCCGTCACCGTGACTCCGAAACCGCATGTGAAAGGCTCATTCAGAGCGGTCCCCTCGAGGCTGTAGCCGTAGATTCGGTGACGCGAACGTGGATGGCCTCGGCGACGACAGGTCCTTCGAGGATTAGCGAAGCTGCTGGCCGTTCACGGATTCCACCATGAAAGGGGCGGTAAGGCTCGAGAACGATCACTGCCTCCACGGACGCGCGGTTCATGGGCTTCGAGAACGTGATGAGAACAGTTGCCGTCGACTGCTCTCTCACGACGCCGCCCTTGTGTCGGGACCGCCGCGAGAGTCCCCCCCCGAGACATCCCCGACAATGCGGAGGGCCGTTCCGTCGACAGTGGAGGGAGGCGGAATGTCGAAGAAGGAGAGGATGGTTGGACACATGTCGTAGATCAGGGCTGGGCCGACGTCGGCGGGCTCTACATCCTTTCCGAGGAATCCGAAAATCCCGTCTGCCCGATGATTAACGATCCAGTCCTCCCCCCTCTCAGGACGTTTGGTTTCCCAGTCCTCGTCGAAGCGGGCGGTAATCTCCTTGCCGGGTTCTCCTTCGATCCAGATGTCTGGTGCAGAGGCCAGCAACGGACCGTCGTAGATCTCTTCCTTACGCCAGACACGATCCACCCCGGGAATCTTCTTGAGGACGTCTTCCACATCGCGCAAGGAGACGCGCGTGTGGCGAGGGTTGGGGTTCCGGTAGATGAGCCCCTGGTTCAGAGGGAGAATGAAGGAAGACCAGTCCACGCGGGCTTGAAACTGCTCCGGTGAGGGAAGCAGGCCATCCATGGGGCCGAGATGGGACCGGATCGCGTCTGTGAATTTCGTGGGTAAGAACCTCTCCCCCATGTTCCGATAGGTGGGGGGAGCCGTCTGAAGGGCACGCCTGATCAGGCTCGACCACGTCCTCCCAGAACTTCTTCGAGACCGGAAGGCCCCCATTTCCCGCAAGGAGGGGACGACATTCACGAATTCCCTCAGCGGTCCGGACCCATGATCACTGACGAGCGCAACGTTGTCGGCAACTTCCATGACGCGTCCAATCTCCTCGTCGATCAACCGCCAAGCATCGAGTACCACGGAATCCGAGCCGTGGAAGTGATGCAGCTCATCGATGTAGAAGACCGTCACCTGGCCGAAATCGAACCGGGACGCATATCGATGGAACGCTTCGAACCGGGATCGGATGAGGCTCATCGCCTCTTCCGGGAAGGCCGGGTCACCGGCATAGACACGCGAGTTGACCCGGTAGTCCCCTAGTTCCTGAATGGCCCAGGAGGGCGTGACGAAGGGCTGGTCATCCGGACAAGGATGACCAGCAATCATGATACCATCGATGTCTCTTGCCGGGAAGGTGCCCGGAGTGTTCACGACGATGGAATTCGCGATGAAATCCCACAGTTCCCCTCGTAGCCCTCCCGGGAGGTTGAGCTGAAGGGTTCGCTGCGAGAAATCGGGATATGCGAACCAGAAGACCCCAAGCTTCCCGGGATTCTTCCCCGTGCTGTAGCACTTCCAGGCGGGAATTGTCACCGGAGGTTTGCAGGATGTTAGGGGTCCCGAGACGCCCTCTCTCCGGACCGACGCGATGTGAGGTAGGTAATGGAGCCAGCGATCCAGAAGCGTCCAATCCGCGCTGTCGAGCCCGACAACTGCCATCTTCATAAGAGCGGGAACCTCCTGACCCAAGAACGTCGAAGCCTGGCGATTCTGTTCGTCCAGCCTAGGTACCCCTCCACCCGGGAGTAGTCCGTGGGCTTGCCACCCAGACGTTTCTTGCGCTGATCGATTCCGGGGCCGAGTTCAATCCTGCTACTGCGTAGGTTGAGGAGTTCGCGTACAAGGGAAACGCTCAGGATCATTCCTGGGGAAAACGAGGAGTAATCTCTGTCGAAGGACAGCATCTGTTCGAAGTACTCTTGGCCGGTAAACGCGCCAACGTCC
>JBHIBK010000232.1:0-3377 GCA_046759065.1 Thermoplasmata archaeon
AATGTTCTCCTTGGCGCCAAAGGATTTCAACCTTCCGTCGACGAAGGTCCATTCCAGGTCCTTGATCATCCTGCCCAAGGCGGCCTGCGGGCAGTCAAAGAGAACCTTTCCTTCAGCACTGTTCTCGAGAGGGGCGACGCTCACGTAACCAGTGGGAAGGTTGGTGAAAGGTCTCCCGCTCGCGATGTCTTGTTCGTCAACGACTCCATCCTCAATGTGAACTTCCCTGCCAGCCACCTGAAACTGGATATCCGTTCCGCTTTCGGACCTGATCCTGACCTCCTTTGCTCGCGCGAGAACCTCGGCTATCTTCCTGCCGAGCTCAGCCATCTTGTCGTAGTCCACATCGATGGCCTCATTGACAGCCCGCCTCCACTTCTCGATGGAGAAACCGTAGACGGAAGCCCTCTCACGCGTAACCAGGCCCAGAGTGACAAACGCTCCTCTTATGCTCCTATCGATTACCTTCTTCTCGATTGGCCTGTAGGCCTCTCTAATGGCGGTCATCTTCGTGGTGTCAACGTTCCTGAACATTTCGGGATTCTCTGGTCCGGCAAGGGCAATGCTCACGGTGACCTCATCCAGGGCCTTTAGCTGATGCCTTGGTGTCTTTCTGAGAAACTCAATGGGAACGTCCGAGAGCGTCCTTTCGTATAGATCATCAGTGTCCAGCGTGATGAGGGGAACTGCTCCGAACTTCCTGCATTCCAGCGCCATCTCGCTGGCCAGATCAATCGTATGATGCCAGGTGTCAATCCAAACCATGTCGTCTTCCTTCACCTTGAGGGAGTTTCTCACGACTCGTCTCGCTATGCTAGGGATGTCTCTTCCATCCTGCAGTGGACCCACCTCGGTGAGGAATGAAATATCCAGACCTGGCTGCCTGGATAGACTCTACCCTCCAATCCTCGAGAAAGCTATCGTGAAAGGAATATAAAAAGGATTTGACTCACAGGGTCATCTGCTCATTGTCATGACTGAAGATCGGAGACCCTCCCAATTCCCGGAGTGTATCGATCGAGGCGAGTGCGTCCACTGAGTTGAAGAGGACGCCGACTATGTTTCGTTTCTCGTAGTTCTCCCTCAGGGGTGCTGTGTCTCCGCAGTAGACGTATCTCTTCCCGCTCTCGACCAACACCGACTGATGTCCAGGAGTGTGACCCGGCGTGGGAATCAGCGTCACGTCCTCTGTCAGTTCGTGTGTGCCGTTGACCGTCCTGAACCGAGATCTGTCGAAGAACTCCTTGACGTACGCACCTTTCTGGAATCTATGAGGGTTCTTCGCGTAGGAGTGCTCCATCTCCTGAACGATGAGCGTGGCATCCTTGAAGAGGCGATTGTTGCCGCAGTGGTCCATGTGAAGATGAGTGTTTACGACGGTCGTTATGTCCTCGGGCGAGAGTCCGGCCTTCTTCAGGCTCTTCTCAAGGGTCTTGGTCCCCTCAAGCTTGTAGAACCTGGCATACTTCTCAGGCAGTTCGCCGATTCCTGTGTCCACGAGTATGCGTAGGTCCTCGGACTCCACCAGGAGCGGTTTGAGGGCGGCCATATACTTCTTGCCGTAATAGGAAGACTTCCCGTACACGAGCAGGCCCAGGTCGATCTCGAAGTAGCCGTCAGATAGCAGTTGGACTCTCTTGGCGGTCGTTTCATCACCTAGTACTTGTCGTATCTCAGGTTCAGGGAGGGGGAGACCACGCCTGATCCCTCCTCAACTTCTCCGATGATCTTGGCGGGTGTTTTCCCGACGGACGTCACCACGGAATCCGCTTCGTCAGCACCGCAGATCACGGCAAAACCAAGACCCATGTTGAAGGTCTGGTACATTTCATTGTCGTCGATCCCGCCAAGTTGCTGAAGAAAGCCGAAGACGGGTTGTGGTTCCATCGGATTGGAAACGGTGAAGCGAACATCCCTCTTCAAGCGGATGAGGTTCCTCAGGCCGCCCCCGGTTATGTTCGCCATTCCCTTGATCTCGAACTTTCCCATCAGGTCCAGGGCCTCTCGAACGTAAATCCTTGTGGGCTCAAGGAGTTCCTCTCCGACCGTCCGGCTCAGGTCTGAGGGTTTGTCGTTCAAGTCCATTCCAGCCTCGGAAACGAGCTTCCTGGCGAGCGTGAGGCCGTTCGAATGAATGCCGGAGCTGGCCAGGCCCACGATGGAGTCGCCCACTGCGATGTCATTCCCGGAAATCATCTCGTCCTTCTTGACGAAGCCCAGGCACGTGCCAGCAAGGTCGAAGCCTTTGACGACCTCAGGAAGCGTGGCGAACTCACCGCCAACGAGGGAGACGTTTGCCCGCTTCGCGCCTTCGTTCAGTCCCACACCGATTTGCCTCGCCACCTCTTTGTCGTGCCTCTCGACGGCGAGGTAGTCAACGAATGCTATGGGCTCCGCGCCAACGCATATCATGTCGTTCACGCTCATCGCGATGCAGTCGATGCCCACGGTGTCCCATCTGGCGAGCGAGGAGGCCACTATCATCTTCGTTCCAACGCTGTCCGTGCACAATGAGAGGTAGTAGTCTCCGAAGTCTACGAGGCCCGTGAATGACCCGGGGATATCCCTCGACGCTCCGATGCCTTCCCTCCTGTAGGTCAGCTGAGAGATCAACGACGTAATGGATTCGCCCTCGGCATCGATGTCCACACCCGCCTCCTTGTACGTCCTGACCATCTGACAGTGGTAAGGTGGGGCGAGGGAATAAGATTTTGCTTCTCGTAAACTTTAATATCGGCAGGGAATTGACAGTTGGGGGAGTGGGTACCCTTGGGTTATGAGCTGATGGAAGAGAAGATAGCAGTTGTTGGCACTGGTTCTACGAATTACGAACCCGACACTGCCAGGTGGAACTGGAAAGAGCTGATGTATGAGGCTGCCTCCAAAGCCTACCAGGACGCGGGACTGAACCCGAGGAAGGACATAGATAGCTTCGTCACGTGTGCCGAGGACTACTGGGAGGGTTTCAGCATCTACGATGAGTTCGTTCCCGATCAGCTCGGCGCCGTTCTCAGGCCGACGTGCACCATATGCGGTGACGGTCTGCACGGCCTTGCTGTGGCCTGCATGCAGATCCTGTCGGGCATGGTCGATGTCGTGGCGGTCGAGTCGCACAGCAAGATATCGGACCTAAAGACGTACAACGATGTCGTGCTCCACGCGTTCGATCCTATCTACAACAAGCCGCTGGCGGGGCACCCGTACTACGTCGCGGGAATGGAGATGAACAGGTTCCTGGATGAGTCGGGCAACACGGAGAGACAGTGCGCTGGTGTCGTCAGGAAGAACGTGAGAAACGCGCTGAAGAATCCGCGTGCGGCATATGGCAGGGATGTCGGCGTGGACGATGTCATGGGCTCAGAACACATGTTCAGCCC
>JBHIBK010000233.1:0-3374 GCA_046759065.1 Thermoplasmata archaeon
CTGGGCAACTCGGAATCGCCTCCCGCCGCAGCGGATGCCGTCATCGCAATCGACAGCTCACCGCCAACGGGCTCCGTAGTCATAAACGGCGGCGATTTGTGGACGAACTCGACCTTCGTGACGCTAACGTTGACCTACTCGGACGTTCTGTCCGGAGTTTTGCAGGTCAGGTACAGCAATGATGGAATATTCGATACCGAACCCTGGGAATCCCCATCTTCGACGAAGCAATGGACCTTGACGGGCGGGGACGGCGGCAAGACCGTCTGGTTTGAAATCAGGGATAGAGCCTACAATACGCGTACGGTCTCCGACGATATCGGACTGGACACTTCTCCGCCCACATCTTCGCTGAACCCATTGTCCAGTTATTGGTTCGTGGACACCTCCTTCTCGCTGACCGCTCAAGCTTCTGATGATATGAGCGGCGTCCAGACCGTTGAGCTCTTCTACAGATGGAGCTCCGACAACATCACATTCACCTCGTGGACGAGCGCTGGGATATCTTCCGCCCCGCCTTGGTCTTTCTCCTTGGATGCCCCAGACGGCGATGGCTACTACGAGACGATGACCACAGCGGTGGACCTTGTGAGGAACGTCGAGGTCGGGAGTCTCGCGGAGATTCTCCTGGCAATCGACACCACGCCTCCGACCACGGAAGCTCTTCCGGTCACGCCATACAATCAGGACGCAGTGCCGATTATGATCAGTGCCCAAGGCAGTGACGCTCTCAGCGGTCTAGCCACGATGCAGCTTATGTACCGCTTCTCCGAGGACAATCTGTCGTGGGCCATCTGGCAGTCTCTTGGACAGGTGAGCGAGCTGCCGTACGAGTGGAACTTCAGCGCTCTCGAGGGCGAAGGCTACTATGAGTTTTTCACTCAAGGCAGGGATGTACTGGGTAATGCTGAGGTCGCACCCGAGACAGCCGATTTCAGCATGGCCTACTTCAAGGGTGGTGTGCCTCCAGATGGAGACGGGGACGGACCGGGCGACAGAATCCAGGAGAACTGGAAACCCTTCATGGCGCTCGCCTTCACCATCGCTCTATTGGTCGTGGCATCGGTCCTGATAAGCAGAAGAACAACGGTAGGGCTCTCCGCTGCAAGAACCAAGGGATTGCTGGTCGTAGCCGTCCTATTCTCTGTCCTGGAGCTGGTGACAGGTGCGATTTCCATGGTCACGCCCGCTCTGGCCATTCCCCCTGCTTTTGGTGCAGGCACTTTCATCGATGTTGTGATTCTGGCGGTAGGCCTGGGTGTCCTGTTGTTCATGGGTCTCAGGAGGGAAAGCACACCAAATCAGGCCGGTGATCCTTTGCCACCACCCCATCAGGAATAGTCGTGGCTGGAAGACCGGTATGAACTACAGATCAAGTGTCTTTGTAATAACTGCTGTCCCGCCATCATCATCAGTTATTGTCAGAGTGATTGTGTATGTTCCCGCCAAGAAGTAGCTGTGCACGGCCTTGTCCATCACCGTTATGGGATTCACATCTGGAGAGGGATAAGGATCAGGACTCACTCCATCATTGTAATAGACGTGTTCTGTCAATTCTCCATCTCCCCAGTCCCAGGTGAAAATGAGGTCGTCACTTCCTGGGTCGGATGCGGTTGCAGTGAAAGTGACGTTGTGTCCAAGGAAGTAGGGCGAGAAATCGTCTATTTCCCATATCCATGTTTCATTGTGCCTAACATTGAAAGTGTGGTGTATCCACTCGCTTCCATCCTCGTAGTCGATGATTATCCATGCGGGAGTGGCTCCCCAAATCTGCCCGTTTATTGGGTCGTCCTCTGGTGTGTAGTAAGCAATCGCTGAGTATGTTCTCATGAAGTCAATCGACAGGTCTGCGAGTTCAACCATTTGGTCATTTGGACTGCCAGGATAGCGGGTGATGTTTGCGTATCCTATCTCCAGATCGTCTTCATACAGATGAATCTCGACATTGTGCCACTTCTCTCCCGCTATCCGGAAGGAGAAGGAGGCGTTGAAGTAGTATTGTGTGCTTTCGATGGAAGGAGCGACATTGTTCACGATGACAACTGTCTGCTGAACCGTGACACCGCCATCATCGTCCATCACTGTGAGGGTGACGGTGAAGTTTCCATTGTCTCCGTAGACGTGCGAAACAGAGTCGCTTGCCGAGAAGGGAAAGATTCCCCAAGGACTTTGAGGAGGATCTGGATTCATTCCATCATTGAAGTGAATGCTTACGACGGTTGGTCCGTACTCGAATTCCCACGTGAAAACGAGGTCATCGCTTCCCGGGTCTGTTGCGTCTGCGGTGAGGTAGATCTCCGTGTTCTCATCGCCTGAATAAGGACCATGGATACTGACACTAGGATTGACATTCCTCACCGTAATCGTCTTCTGATAGGAGGTAGAACCGCCGTCATCGTCTTCAACAGTCAATGTCAGAACATACGAACCATCGTCTCCGTAGATGTGGTTGACACTATCTGAGGCCAAGAAAGGATAGGTTCCCCAGGGGCTTGGATAAGGATCTGGTGTGTTTATTGGTGCGTTGTTGTAGTAAGTCTTGATGCTAGCGGGAGTTCCATCTCCCCACTCCCAGATGAATGTCAGGTCGTCTGTGCCATTGTCGACCGCGTTTGCCAAAAAGAGGACATCATCACCCTCGTTGACGATAGACGGTACATTCGCGGAAAGAATAGGAGGAACATTCTCGATGGTTGAGTTGGCGGTTGAGAAGACAACCACTCCTCCATCATCATCGGATATTATGAGTGAAACCGGGTAGACGCCATTGTCTCCATAGATGTGGTCACTCTGATCTGAAATAGAAAAGGGAAAGGCGCCCCAGGGACTCTTGATTTCATTTGTACTGGGATCGTATACCGGTTCCGGACTCAATCCATTGTTGTAGTATGTCTTCGTCTCGGAAATTCCATCACCATAATCCCATTCAAACATCAAATCGTCGGAGCCTGGATCGATTGCATCCCCTGTGAGTCCCCACACCGGAGATCCCTCCTCCCCGTAGCCGTATATCACGGGGTCTGTGGTTCCGGGAGGAAGGTTGTTCACCGTGACATTCATTGTGTCGAAATCGGTTGAACCGTATTCATCCTTCACTGTCAAGGTTACTGTGTATATGCCATCATCACCATATGCGTGAGTGGGAGTAGGACCAGTACCGTCCACATCGTTTGTGTAGTTTCCATCTCCGTCTGAGTCTACACCTGCGTCAAAGTCCCACTCATATGTCAACTCGCCAGCAGCTTCAAACTTTTCCGCAGGTTTGGGATTGCCGCACATGAAGCCGTGAGTTCCTCCCATCGCATAGATCGCGTTGCCAATCGTGACTGAAGCCAAATAGGCTCTTGGATGATTCATCGTAGGCTCCGACCGCC
>JBHIBK010000234.1:0-3362 GCA_046759065.1 Thermoplasmata archaeon
AAGCCTTCTCCTTCATCCCAAGGTTGAGATGGACATCGCCTCTCTTCACCCACGCCTCCTCGTCCCTGGGATTAATTTCGACGAGCCTGTTGTAGCAGGACAGCGCTTCCTCCCATCTTTCCTGACCTTCGAGAAGGGCACCCTTGTTCAGAAGGGCCGCTTGATTCTCAGGGTCAATGTCCAGAACCTGATTCAGGCATTCTATCGCGCCTGTAAACTTGTTCAACCGCCTGTATGCCACGCCCTTTCCAAGGAGCGCTCTCGAGTTCCTAGGCTCGATTCGTAGGACCCTATCGAAGATGTCCAACGCGCCTACGTAGTCTCCCAGCGCGGACCTGCTGAGCGCTTGAGTCATGAGCTCCTTCACGGAGATCTTCAGCTTCTCCAGCTTCCTTGTCGCCTCCTGGTTCAGAGGATTGATCTTGAGCACGTTCCTGTAGCTCTCGGCCGCAATGTCCTCCCTCCCTAAGGTCGCCAGGACATCTCCATGCTTGACCCACTGATCCTCCTCGCCCGGGTACACCCCGAGGTACCGATCGTACCACTTGAGAGCCTCCTCCCAGTTCTGTTTGACCTCGAAGATCTTCGCCATCCAAAGGAGAGCCGCCCTGTTCTTGGGGTCCGCCTCGAGAACCTCGTCCATGCAGTGAACTGTTTCGTCTTCCCTTCCCAGAGACACGAGAGCTGTTCCCTTGCCAATCAGGGCGGCGATGTTCCCTGGTTCACGCTCCAGAATATCATCATAGAACCCGACTGCGACCTCGAATTCGCCTGAGGAAACCCTGTCCTTCGCCCGCTCGAATAGGTAGGGCACATCCACAAGATCGGGAGGCGGAGGGATCTCCTTCTCTGGCGGGGGCGGGGGAGGCTTGACAAGATCTTCCGTGGCGGGAACCTGAGCCTCAGCTTGAGCGGACGGAACCGCCTCCGGGACCCCCGCAGGCTCAGCGGCAACCTCGGCGGGAGCACGCGTTCTCGCGGCAGCCCTCTTTGCGTAGACCTCCACATCGCCCTCCACCGTCTCCACGTAGTCACGGCTGTAGATCGAAGCGGTGGCGTATCTCTTTCGGACCGGATGCAACAAGGCGACCCAGATCGCGTTCATTATTACCATGATGAACATGGTCAAGGGAACTACTCCCAGTATGGTCTCAGAGATCGTGGTCACCGCGCGGAGTCGGACTATCGAAGCCCCTGTCGAGGTACCATTGAGAACTATCGAATACATTCGAAATCCGGTTTCACCAAGCAAATAGGTCTTGTCAGTTCCCGCATTAATGGTATCTTCGTCATCGCAAACCGAGCCGTTGACGTAATCGCCTTCCAGGAAGCATATGTTCACATCAAAGTTCTCAGCGGATATGTTTACCTGCCGGGTCCTCGTGAGCCCAAGACTATCCGTGTTCCAGAAGTTCGTTTCCTTGTCAGAGCCGATGGTGACCCTTTGAGTCACCTCTCTCGAAAGCTGATCTTCAGTGAGGGAATGAAAGAAGGGCATGACGAACAGGACGCCTAGTATCGCAGCAACTACTATGACCACAAGCCCCTTTCTTATGGAGTTCCTCGCCATCAGGAATTTCTGACTGCTCCGAGTCGCGTACCTTATCCTCAGATTTCTGAACACGAAGGCGAGGGAGAGCCAGACGACGGCCATCACCAGGACGACTCCTATGATCACGTCCAAAGGCAGGTAGAAGGGTCTAAGGCTCCCACCGTTCGCCACCATGACGATAATGGCGAAGAAAAGCATGATCAGCGCCAGGAGGAAGTAGACAATCCTCCTTATCCTCCTTATCCTCGCGACTCTGTAGCCGCCTTCCAGTCTATCCACGAACCTCTTCATCTCGCTTCCTCACTGGACAACTTCGCTAGACCACGGCACATCAAGAACACTGCTGCAAACTCTGGCACATCAGTTATGCCTTCGTGTAGATTAAGCTTTTCCTCTTTCAGGGTGAGAGACACGTCCTTCTCCAAAACCACCTTGACTGGATTCCCGCTGAAGGTATCAGGAAAGGCGTCTCTGAAGGGTATGAAGTCATCAAGATTCTCCCGCTTGAGGATGACGACCCTCATCCCGCTTTTGCCATGAAGACTTGAGGGCAGCCGTATCAACCGCCTTATGTCAGCCGTGACCGGTTCGTCAATCTCCCTACGATATCTCTCCAATGTGTGTTCGACCGCAACGCCAATGAGCTTGTTCCTGTAGGAATCCTTCGGAAAGAAATCGAGTTTCCCTTCTCGCAGTTTGTCAACGCCTCTCTTGCCAGCATCTCCTTCGAAGAGCGCTGAATGAATCTCCCCCGCGATCGTCTTCCCTATCCCTTCGAACTCCCCAAGCTTATCCATCGCCTCCTGTTTAGGCATCTCCTCCAACTGCCCCACGACCTCCATCAAACCCCTATACGTCCTGGAGGACCAGCCACCGTCCTCAGGCCTCGGCATGTCAAGTGTGGACAGTGCGCCGAACCGAGTTGTGTCGATCGTCCTCTCTCGAAACGTCGAATCCCGTCTCAGACCGGTCCCTTGAATGAAATCCACGATCTCTCTTCTCTCCGGACTAGTCAGGGTCAGAACCTTTGGTGATTTGACGTGAACATGATAGCCCCTCCCTCCGGAGAAGGTTATCAGAAGATCATCCTCAGAGAACCCGAAGTCAGCGAGGAGGAAGTCATCTATCAGAGAAATCGCCTCCACTTTGATCTCATGCAGCTGTTTCTCGAATGACAGGCCCTTTACGCGGGATATGTGATCCGCGTCCAAATCGAAAATGAGATCGGCCCCGAGCCATCCTTTCTGATCCATGGTCGCAGCCCCGGGATTCTCGTAGTAGGCGGAGGAGTAGTACGCGTGTGATGGGACTCTGTCGAGAAAGAACCTCTTGACCTCATTCCTGCTCTTGAAACCCAGGTGCCTCTGGACATAATCGCCAACGAAGAACATGAAGCCGAATTCACGACGGCCAAACCTGTTCGGCAGATAGATGTCAGTGTTCTTGTAGTATTCCCTGAACCTTTGGATGAGAAAACTCACCGTCGCGTCCTTTTCCATTGGTTCCAAATGAACGCTTCGGCTCTTAATTCTTGCGAGCCAAATCAGCCGCTTCCTTCAAATCCTCGAAGAGCTCTGGAGCCACCTCGTACACCAGGTCGAACATCTTTGTGGCCAGCTTTCGAATCTCCCACTGAGCATCCCTTGCCAACCTCAGACGGAGGAGGTTTCGAAGCGAGCGTGCATTCATCGTGACGACGATCTTGGACTCGCACGCGTTGGGCAGAACGAAGCGAGCATCCTGTTTGGGTATTCCCATCTCCCGGAGTTGGTGATAGAGCGCCTTCGAGTTCTCCATGAACTCCTCGTAC
>JBHIBK010000235.1:0-3358 GCA_046759065.1 Thermoplasmata archaeon
AGGGCTTCCTCCGGCTCACTGCTATGATCTTGGCGGGCCAGCTCTCCCCGACGTCCATCAGGGCGGACAGGAAGGACTGGACGTGCTCCGACTTGTGGCAGTCATCGAACACGAGCAGGCCCCGAGGAAGGTCCTCCCGCAGGATTATCGCCAGTTCCCTCGGGTCGGGTTGAAGCTTCCTCGCGTACCGGTACATCCTCTCCTTGCCCTGCTCCTTCAGGAAGGATGCCAAGGCTCTCATGATGGTGCTGGGCGAGTCCCACTCGTGCGTCCTGTGGAAGAAGGACGCCCTCTCGTACTCGGATGCGACCTTGGCGACGAGGGATGTCTTCCCGATGCCCGTGATGCCCATGAGCGAGATCACGAGCGGCGTTGACTTCTCCGGCGTGGACTGCTTCAGAAGACCCGAGAGGTCGTGTATCTCCTTCTCTCGGCCGAAGAACTTCTCTGGGAGCGGGAAGGGTCTGCTCGGCGTGGGCGGCTTGAGGAGGGTGAGGTCGACAAAGTCCGTTTCGGCGATCTCCTCCAGCGCTCTCGACGCGGAAAGGCCGATGCCCCGACGCATCCTCTCGAAGGCTTCCTTGCCAGTCAGGCGGACCTCGCTTCCGTCCACGTCCATAAGCGTGACCTCCTTCTTCAGGAGGGCTTCCCTCATCTCGTTGGCAAGGTCCTTGCCCTTTTCTGTTAGGAAGTAGCACTTCATCTTGGCCTTCGTGCCGGCTACACGTCTGAGCTCCTCTTCTACAGAACCTTCTTCTCTGAGCCTCTTCAACTCCAATGTCACATTGGACCTGCTCGCTCCTATGGATCTTGCGATCCCTTTCTGGGCGACTTCTGGGGGCAGAAAGAAGGACTTCCTGTCTTTGGAGTACTCGAGAAGATGAAGGACTATCCTGTCCACCACGGCAATGCGGTCCAAAACGTCAACCCCCTTATGGTTCCGAATAGCGCCCTTCCATCTTAAATGTATCCAGCCAGGGGTTATGTCCAAGAATCCCACCGCCTGGGCCAAGTGCAAGTCGGCCTTTCAACAAATCATTCAGACATTCGTACAGGGGAGGACCGTTTGAGGGATGCTGCGACAAATCCCATGTTCAGAGCTCCGAGAGCATAGTGGTCGAACACGACCAGAATCGACATTCATTCATCAGATGGGTTCTCGCTCTCCTCAATCGACTTCTCCTCGAGCCCAAACAAGTGCGGAAGCCCCTCGAGGTCCGGGACCTCCAGTGCCGGCTTCGTGGGTGCAGAACCGAGCCTCTCCTTCTCCCTGTTCACCCAGATTGCGGGAATCCCGGAGTTGGCTGCTCCCACGACATCACGATCGAGGGAGTCCCCGAGGTGCATGGCTTCACCGGGCCGGCATCCCATCTTCTTGAGAGCCGCCCTGAAGATCTTCTTCGCGGGTTTGTACGACTTCGTGCTCTCGGACGTGATGACCTCGTCGAACGAGAGGTCATTGGACTCCAGGCACGCGGAGAGGAAATCGTCATCAGCGTTCGAGACGACACATTTGGGGATCTCATGCAGGAGCTCGAGGATCTTCTTCACCTCCGGGTAGATGTCAGCATAGAACCATCTCTGATGCAGGCTCTCCGTGTACTCGAGCGGGTCCGATTTTATCTTGTGATCCTTGAACATCATCCCGAGGCTCATCTCGTTGGCCTCCTTTATGGTGTGAAAATCGTTGTCCAGAACGTCCCAGAACTTCTCCGACCACTCATCGAGGAAGTCCTCGCCCGTCATTCCGAGCTCGTAGTCGTTCACGATGTTCTCGCTCACCTCAAGAATCGTGTACTTAATGTCCTCCAGTATGGTGCCGTACGCATCGAAGAAGAGGACGCTAATCTCCATCGGATTCCCTCGCGTGCTCGCACATGTCCCCGAGTGGGCACGGGCCGCACATTGGACTGCCCCTGCAGTAGTTCTTCCCCAGCTGAACCATCAGCGCATGGAATTCGCGATAGGTTTTCAAATCTTTCGGTACGATTCTCTGAAAATGGAATCGGACATCATCGTATTTCTCAGAGTCGAACAGCCCGAGCCTTCGGCCTATTCTCTTGGTGTATGCGTCGACGACGAAGATGAGCTTGTCACTCGCGTAGCAGAGGATCGAGTCCGCGGTTTCAGGGCCTATGCCGTCCAAGCTGAGAAGCTCCTCCCTCAGCTCTGCCGCCGGTCTTTCAAGGAAGGATTCTACATCCCCGTAGTTGTCGTAGATGTAAGAGGCCATTCTCTTTAACCGTAAAGGTTTGGTTCTATAAAACCCGCACGGAGCGATGGTCTCAGCGATGTCGTCGAGGTCCGCCCGTGCGAGGGCATGCGCATCCATCAAGCCCGCTCCCTTGAGATTCTCGATCGCCCTCTCCACATTCCTCCAAGCCGTTTGCTGGGTCAGGAGGGCACCGACGATGACCTCGAAGGGCGTCTCGGCTGGCCACCAACCCTGAGGGCCGAAATGGCCGAGCAGTCTCTGATAGACCTCCATCAGCCTGTGCATCCAATCCGTATATGTGCGACTGATTTCAATATTGCGAGTCTCGGGTTTCGGTGCACAGAAAGTTTGAAAGCGGAGCCTTGCTTTACGGTCCCTGGGACTCAACTTGGACAGAGCCGCTGTCATTATGGACTGGTACGGGGTCATAGGCGACCGGGAAGAGACATCGAAGAAGTACAGGGTCGTCTATGCATCTCTTCTGAGGTCCCGCTTCGGTGGCTCCCTCGGACGATGGCTCAAGGCTCATGACCTGGCCTTCGAGTGGTACGTCACAGAGTGGCAGAGGTTGTACGAGGAATCCAGGAACGGCTCCGAGCTCGGGAAGGACCTGGACGCTAGAGCGGTAAGGAAAGCGGTCGAGAAGGCGGGATTGCAGCTCGACAGCGCAGACGCCTCGCGCCTCGCCACCCAACTGGAATATGACATCGCGTCCGAGATAGGGTCCGTATACCCCGACGTGGTCTCCTCACTGAAGAAGATCAAGGACATGCAGATTGACATCTACATAGCCACGGATGTGTCCTCGGACCACCTCAAAGGCCTCCTGAAGAGCTCGGGGCTTGAGGATCTGTTCTCGAATGGACTGACCCCCGACCTGATTGGCGCACGGAAGTCCGACGATGGGTTCTGGCGGAGGGTCTTCGAGAGGGTGGGAGTGCCGCCCGAAAGCTGTCTCGTTGTGGACGATGCTGGTCCTTACCTCAGGCGGGCCAAGAGGTCAGGTGCCTCCACGGTCTGCGTTGAACGAAAGAAGCCCTCAAGCCCTCTTCCGGGCAAGGGCTTCAAGCCCGACTACACGATCGAATCTCTGAAGGAACTCCCTCGCATTTTGAAGGAAAAACTGATGTCTGTCGAGGACTA
>JBHIBK010000236.1:0-3343 GCA_046759065.1 Thermoplasmata archaeon
GTCGTCCTTGGAGAGGGTCCAGCTGAGGTTGAGCTGAACGTAATCGGGGGCCACCATCTCTGCCATCATGCCGTACGGTCGACCGACCTCCCTATCGGGCCAGACCAGAACATCGGGGAGCGTCTTCAGATAGATGTCCTTGTCCCCGTGCCTGTCGGTTTCCCAGGCGACCCAGATCGAATCCGTGTAATCGCTGACCGCCAAGAAGGCCTCCTCGTCCGAGGATGTGCTCGTCGTCACCTGAATTGGCGGGGACCAGGAGCCGTTGTACCGCTTGAGATATACGTCCTTGTTTCCGTTCCTGTCGGTCTCCCAAGCTATCCAGAGGTTGTCGTGCATGTCTATCGCGATAGTGGGCTTGATATCATGTCCCGGATCATCCGAGACCTGGAACTCGGGGGACCAAGCTCCGTCGTAGTAGCGCATGAAGATCTCCTTGTCTCCAGTCCGATTGGACTCCCAAGCGATGAATATCCTGCCAAGGCTGTCGGAGGCCATGGAGGGTCTCATGTCGTTCAACGGACTCAGGCTCACCTGCATCTTCGGCGCCCATCCCGAGCCCGTCCAGTACGTCGCGAATACGTCCCACTGCTGATTGGAGATCTCGGTTCCCCACGCCGCCCAGACCGTGCCTGAGGCGTTGGTCGTGGCGGTGGGACCTCCCCAATATCCTTGCGAACCAGCATCGTCGTTCACGATCATGTCCGTCGTCCAGGTCATCCCGTCGAAGCTGGCGGCCGTTATGTTCATGTCGTTGTACGGTAGGTTCGCCATCTGATAGCCGCCCTCGTAGAGGTCGTAGTGGGTGCTGCGCATTATGACCCACAGATCTCCAGTTCCGTCGATTGTCGCGACCGGAACCTGGTCCGAGTTGTCAATCTTCTCAGATGCGGTCACCTGGACCGTGGGTTCCCACGCGGCTCCATTGAACTTCTTCGAGTACAGGTCGAACTTCTGGCTCCAGTAGTAGATGCCGCTCTTGAGACTAATGAAGTCCTGCCACTCCACGAGGTTGGAGGAGTATATCACATACACGTTGCCGCTGTCATCGGCCACGAGAAACGGCTGGCTCGTCCTCTTTGAGTCCGTCACGATGGCGTCCTCGGGCGTGCACACGAGATCCCTGCATCTCCTCACGGCAATGTCCCAGTCATCGTTCTTCGTGTACGTGTGGTAGGCTATCCACATGTTCCCGTTGCTGTCCTCCACCATCGTCGGCTCCAGGCTGTTGTTGAGACTGAACGTCATCCGAACTGGCGGGCTCCACATCCTCGACCACGAGGTGATGTTGAGTCTTCTGAAAGCGATGTTGTTCGCCTCATCCAGCTCCGTGATTATGTCGGTCCCATCGATTCTGACGAAGGCGTCACGCGGACCTGAGATCCCGCTCAGGTTCCACGTCAGAGAGGCGGTCGCGTTCCCGCGGGCGGGTATGTTCGAGATTACCTGAGTCGTTCCTATCTGCCTGTTCATCGTCGGGGAGCCGTCGAAGAACTCCACCTCGACGCCGTTCGCGTCACCTCCTCCCACGTTCCTCACGTTGGCGGTAACCGTGATAATGTCTCCCTCTCCAGGATCAGGAGGATCGGATGTGATGTCCCCGGTCTCCAGGGTAAGGTCAGGCGGGCAGGTGACGACCAGAGGAGTTCCGAGGATCAGGGCCATCGTGTCGTAGGTTGAGTAGTCGGTAGTGTACGCAATCTGAGGCAACAGCACTTCTCTGCTCGAGTGGCTCTTTCCCGTCAGCGGGACGAGTATGAACCCCCCCGCCGTTCCCGTCTGCGTCAGGAAGGAGGCTCCCATCCCCAATCCAGCCTGAGCTCGAGAGATGACTATGGCCCGCCCGACGTAGCCATCCTCCTCGGGGATGAAAGGATAGTAGCTGACATTTCCTCCCGCCCAAGGATACTGGTCACCCGAATACTTGTCTCGATATGCAAGCCTCGCAAAGTCGGGGATGAATCGCATTGTCGCCCTGCCCGTGTTCGGATTGGCCATGACGTAGTAGTCAAAGAAGTCGTCCGATGTTCCCCTTATGACGAACTGACCATCGTTGCCATCCTGGTCGTAGTAGAACCTGTAGCTGCCGTCCTTTTGCGGTTCCATGTAGTTGACAGACCTCTGCGCTGAGCTGTTCCCCGTGTTCCGATAGAAGGTCAGCCAGCCGTCGTTCGTTCCCACGGCGATGTCCTCTCGACCGTCGCCATCTAGGTCCACGAACTCGGGTGCGCTGTGGTCCCGCGTCCCGTCCGTCGCCCCGCCGCGAACGTTGTTGAACATGCCCGGATAGAGCTGATCGTACACCGGACTGAATCTCGTGCCGGTGTTGAAGTAGAGGACGAGGCTGCCGAATGCCGCATTGTCCGGTCCAGATATGAAATCCAGATCTCCATCGCCATCGACGTCGGAAAAGACGGGCGTCGCGTACTGCCCAGGTTTCTTGGACAGCCCTGTGTTCATGAAGTCGAAAACCAAGGGGTCGTATGCCCAGGAGGGCTGCGAAACAGTCCCGGTGTTCCTGTAGAGGTGCACACAACCAGTGGCATTTCCCACAACAAGGTCGAGGTCGCCATCAGTGTCCATGTCCACGAGCTCAGGGGCGCTGTTGTCCCCCACATCTATTCCAGGGAACATCGACGCGTTGAGCGTCCATGAAGCCGAGACATTCGTGCCGGCGTTCTCGTAGTACACCAGCGTGCCGTCTTCTTTGCCAAGTGCCAGATCGAAGTCGTTGTCATCATCGAGGTCGCCAAACGCCGGAGCGTTGAAGTTGCCGACGTCCATTCCCGAGAAGAGGCCGCTATCCTCAAGCCAGGATGCCAGATTGGGAAGGCCCGCGTTCTCGAAGTGCCTAAGCGTTCCATCCGCCAGACCGACCGTCAGGTCGAGGTCTCCGTCCGCATCGAGATCGGCGAACTCGGGAACGGCCCGCACGCCAAGGGAAGAGAGCCTGTGAATGAAGCTGTCCTGGCTCCACACAGGAGAGATGATTGTACCCGTGTTCTGATAGTAGAAAAGAGACCCGTTGTTCTCACCCGAGATCATGTCCAAGTCTCCATCGTCGTTCAGGTCCGCCAGAGCAGGAGCTGCATAACCACCAACGTCTATTCCCTCGAAGAGCGTCTGCTGGAGCGCCCAGTTCGCGATAGAGGCATTGCCCTCGTTCATGAGGTTGACAATGGTTCCGTTCCGAAGGCCGATCGCAATATCGAGGTCACCGACGCGGTGATTGATGGTCCCCAGTCGGTCGTCTACGACGAGGCCGAGAACCGCCTGCACGCACAGAAGGCGGTGATGGCCTTGACCATGTGATGATTGGTCCCGATTTGTCATCCCCCTGTCA
>JBHIBK010000237.1:0-3338 GCA_046759065.1 Thermoplasmata archaeon
CTTTCAGGGTCTATTCTTCTATCCACATTCTCAAAGAAAAAGGTTTCGGTTTGTCATGGGGTCTCACTGGCTGGAAAATGCCTTCCGTTCCTTTCCACCACGCTTTCCCACCGCCAGAGATCCAGGAATCCCTCAGGTGAATGCAAACCTTATTATTCCACCGCACCGAAATCTTTAGTAAGATGATACCTGAAAAACCGCAGGGAGAGATACCGCGACCGCCGGAGAGAGGGAGACCGCCCACGCTCGGTGAGCCACCTTCGCCCCTCTGGGCGGACATGAAAGACGAGTTCGAGTCCATGAAAAAGGCTATTGCAGACCTCAAGAAGAGGATGGAAGGGCTCGAAGGGAGGGTTTCGGCCCTCGAGGACGCGGTGAAGGGATAGCTCACCTCTGAACCACTATGGTTATGACGTCCTCGTCCCTGAGCTCATGGTTGAGCCCGACCGTCTGCCCAGGGAACTTCGCGCTGTCACCCCACACGTTCGCGTACTTAAACTTCTGCCGGAAGTCACGGTGGATGGCATCGCAGACCATGCCGACGGTGGAACCCTGCTTCACGACGAGTGGCTCGGAGCGGTCCACCTTCCTGCCCTGGGGCTTCATGTAGACCCGAATGAACTCCAGTTCGCTGAAGACAGCTTCCCTCAACTTCTCCAGACCGTCGCCCTTGAGCGCCGAGACGGGAACGACCGTCCAACCTTTCAGCTTCCTCACGATGCGATCGGCCTCCTTCTCGGGCACCAAATCGATCTTGTTGAGAACGACGAAGGCGGGCATGTAGGCTCTGTTCCCCGCCAGGAAATCGATGAGCCTGGACTCAGTGATATCCTCCTTGACTATGACATCGGCGTTGACGTACCCCCACTCGCGGAGCATACCCACAATGACGCTCTCCTCCATGTGCGTGAGCTTCTTCGTGGAGCTCACCGTGAGACCGCCCCTGTTCCTGAATTCTATCGCGATATCTGGCTGCACCTGATTGAGCCTGATTCCTCCCGCCTCCAGCTCCCTGGCCAGGAGGCTCGGGTCCAAATCGCGGACATCCACGACCAAGAGGATCAGATCCGATGACCTCGCAACGGAGAGGACCTCGCGGCCCCTTCCCCGCCCGCGTGCCGCGCCATCGATGAGACCAGGCATATCGAACAGCTGGAACTTGGCGCCTCGGTAATGCATCACGCCCGGTATCACGTTGATCGTGGTGAAGTCGTAGTCCCCGACCTCGCTCTCGGCATCCGTGAGCTGGTTCAGCAGCGTGCTCTTCCCCACGTTCGGAAGGCCGACGATTCCGATGGTCGCATTCCCTGATTTGCGTATGCCAAATCCTCTCGCCGCTCCGGTGCCGGGTCCCCTCTCGAGCTTCTCCCTGAGCTTCGCGAGCCTCGCCTTCAACTTGCCTATGTGATGCTCCGTCGCCTTGTGGAAGGGAGTACGATGGATCTCCTCCTCGATCTCCCTTATCTGATCCTCGATCTTTCCCACGAACGGAGAACCTCCCCGTGATTGAAAATGATTTCCTCTCAGTGCGTCATCGACGTCCCCGCGCGACCTTCCAGCGCCCCGGGAAGCCGTCCAGCGAGCAGATGATGGCTCTCTTCCCGCCCGCCTCCAGAAACTCGATCGCGGCGCCGATCTTGGGACCCATGCTCCCGGGCGGGAACTGGTCCTCCTCGAGATGTCTCTTGGCGTCCGCGAGGGTCATCGCATCCAAGTCCACCTGCTCCTTCGTTCCCCAGTTCAGCGAGACCTTGTCAACGTCCGTGATGAGGACGAGCGTCTCCGCCATGAGCTCCCTGGCCAGAAGGCTCGCAGTGCAGTCCTTGTCTATCACCGCGTCCACGCCCACGTACCTGTTGCCCTCCTTGACGACCGGGATTCCTCCTCCGCCGCCGGTTATGATCACCTTCCCCCTGGGTTTCATCCTCAGGTATTCCCTTATCCCCTCCAGTTCCAGGACCTCGAGCGGTATCGGCGACGGCACCAACCTGCGGTATCCGCCGCGCACCTTGTTCTCCTTCATCATCCAACCCTTCTTCTTGCTCAGGTGCATCGCCCGCCTCTTCCTGTAGTAGGGCCCTATCGGTTTTGTGGGGTCGGCAAAGGCCTCGTCCTCGGGGTCCACCAGGACCTCGGAGATTAGGGCGAAGACCGGCCTGACCTCTTTCTCCCTCATCAGCTCGTTCGTCAGGCTCTGCTGCAGCATGTACCCGATCTGTCCCTGCGACTCGGCCACGCAGACGTCCATCGGGTTGGCGGGGACCCTCTCCCTCGCCTCTTCGTTCTGGATGAGGATGTTGCCCACCTGAGGGCCGTTCCCGTGCGTGATTATGACGTCATATCCCAGCTTGGCGAGGTTGATTATGCACGGGGTTATCTTCTGCACATTGCCCTCCTGTTCCTCGACCGCGTTGTTGCCCTGGGGCATGATCGCGTTGCCTCCCACTGCAATTACTATTCTCGGCAATGGCTTCACCTGGGAAATTAAACCATCAGCTCACTGTCATATAAAGCTTTCAGCAACGTTATATATGCAAAATAGTCTTAACACCGCTAATGGGTTTCCAGGAGTCGTTCGATAAGCTCAAGGGGTCCAAGTGGGTCGTACCCACGTACATCGTCCTGGTCATTCTCGCCAGCATAGGCCTTGCCTATCTGAACACCTGCCTGGCGACCATTCTGATTCCCGTGACCATGTTCGCGATCCCCTACTACATGGGGGAGAAAAGGCCCAAGTACTTCGTGCTTCTCGGGGTGGTCGTCATTATCGTCGATTCATTCGCCTTCGGCCTGCTGGATGCGGATTTTCTGTCAAGATATGAGGTCAGCGAGCAGGTGAGCCCGGACGGTGTCAACATCACTCAAGGACTGGTCAGTCCAACCGTGGGCGACGCAGAGACACTCTTCACCTTTACCGTCATGATAACCGATGTGAACGTCACCAACACGAGTGCTGTTGAGTTCTACGTGTACGTCAACGTCTCAGATTCCCAGCAGTTCAAGACGTCGAATGACGACCCGTACGATATGTTCGAGACCGATGACCGGGACAGGGACGCAACGGACGGCAAGAATTACAGCCGCACAATCCAGCTATCTCCGGGCATTCATTTCTTCCATTTCTCAGCCAACGTCAACGGCACATGGCATACGACGTTGAAACACGATGACCTCTCGAATGCCGACTTCAGGGCCTTGGGTCCGATCAACGCTGATTCCCTCACCCTATTCCAGGTCTTCTTCGTGAACGCCTTCGTCTTCATGATCTTCACGAGCATCCTCTTCATGATTTTCGTCATGATGTACTGGTGGATCGGTAAGTCCAGGATCGATCGGAC
>JBHIBK010000238.1:0-3338 GCA_046759065.1 Thermoplasmata archaeon
GATGTCTTCCGGAACGGGCCGGCCAGCTTTCATCATCCGGGCGAGGTAGTCCTCCGCTTCTCCCCCGGACATCACGCCAACGGGGACGAACTTTGTAATTCGGCCTAGCAGGTAACTCTCCTTCGAGACCTCCACCAATAAGAAGCTACCGAGGAGAGGTGTGTACTCTGTGTGATATGGAACCACGATATCCGCCTTGAACTCAAGGCCGCTCTCGACAAAGCCTTTGAAGACGCCTATGACCTCCTTGATTAGGTCAACCATGTTTCTTCCACCCACCGCGCTTGAGATCTCGGCCGAGGGCGACGTGCTCGATGGTTCGCTCGGTGTCGCCTACCGGTTGCTCTTCGAGGAGCTCCTCGACGAGCATGTCCTCCAAGACGGACATCTCGATGCCGTGTAGAACGGCGCCCTCGTGAGCCTTGATTAGGGGCTCGGGATATCCAATCGTGGGGAACGAGGACTTTGCTGTCTCGGCCAAGTACTCCAAGACCTCCTTCCGGCGACGCATGAGCCAGTCCGGGATATCCACGGGTAGGGCTATTCCGTCCGGATCATCGACGAATTTCACCAGATGGAGGATGCCGAAGGTGAAATCCTCGAGCCAGGTACGCCACCAAGGATGCGCCGTCCGCTCGATCTCTCTCGGGATCTCGCAGAAGCAAGGATATTCCTTGCGGAACGTGCCCTCGAGGGCAAGGGCGAGTGAGAGATAATTCAAGACCTTCGATCGTTTCGCGACCCCGACCAGCAAGCTGCCCTGATCCTTGTAAGCATCCTCGAAAGATTTCGCAAGCTTGGCTATGATTTCCTTTCGAAGGGCTTTCGTCCGGAGGAGGCCGTCGCGAATTACGAGCGCCTTGGATCGTCCAGGATTCCATGCAATGTCCAGGAGCACGGCCCACTCCGCGATGTCTCGGAATGGACGGACAGCGGAGCGGAGGTCGCTACCCCCTTCCGCCGGACGGAGGAAATAGGAAAGGTCATCGTATTCAATGCCGAGCCGCTCAAGGAATTGTACAAGCACGGGCACGTGATCGGAGGATTTCGGGTCGAAAGAATTACGGAAAACGCTCTCTCCTCCAGACAAGGGGAGGATCTTTTGGAGCCTCTCCCGACCGTCGCTGTCTACGACCCGGATAATCTCCAGATTGACGGGGTCGAACGACAGTCGATTCTCGCCGCCATCTGTGGCAACCGGGGAGATTGCATAGCATCGCCGGTAGCCGATCTCGTGGATTCCAAACCCGCGGACCTGGCGGCGCAGCTCTTCCAGCAAGGGCCGCTCGGAATCCAGCGCGAGCCTGAGCTCGTCCCGAACCTGCTTCACATTCAGAGTTTCCAGTGCCACTTTAGATCCCTCAGCAAACTCAGCTTTGACCCGAAAGTACCAACGGACTGGCATATAAAGCAATAACTGAGGCTGACCCAGAATTCGCATCGGGAGCCCACCGGGGTAGTAATCATCCTTCAGGAGGAGTCAGATCGAACCAGAGAAGGAGGCTTCACCGGGATCACCCAGGTCTTCTGGTATCTGGCGAGGCTGACACCTGTCCGCCGTTTTAAGACTTGGCCCTGGGAAAAGATCAAGATCCGCTCTCCCATATCGCGTACGTGAATCCATCACTGGATCCGTCACTGGGACGGTCCTACCGGAGCAATTCCCAGCAAGCGCGTGTGATCACTGAAGCGTGGGTTCGCGATAACCTCTATTGTCTAGGCTGCGACGAAGATCGTATAGCCGGGACGCGACCAGGCCGATCCGTCGTGGACTTTCGCTGCCCGAAGTGCGCACGACGTTATCAGCTCAAGAGTCAGCGGAGACCGTTCGGGAACCGCGTTCTTGACGCGGCCTGGGATCCCATGGCATCTGCGGTGAAGGCGGGAAGGGCTCCCAACTTTCTCTTCCTTCATTACGACCCCAGGGACTGGATGGTGGAGAGCTTCTTTGGAGTACCCGGTCACTTCATGACCCTGTCAGCCATCGAGAGGCGACGGCCTCTTCCGTCCACGGCGCGCCGTGCAGGGTGGATCGGCTGCAATATTCTTCTAGGCCGACTGCCGTCGGACGCGAAGGTTTATCTTGTGCGCGATCGAGAGGAGATCTCGCCGAGAGAAGTACGCAAAAGATGGCGACGGTTTGAGTTTCTCAAGGCTATCACCCACGAATCGCGTGGCTGGACGGCCGATGTCCTGGCCTGCGTCCGGCGTCTCGATCAGAGGATGTTCAGCCTTGAGGACATCTACAGGTTCGAGGATGAGCTCTCGAAGCTGCACCCGAGGAATCGGCATGTCAAAGCGAAGGTTCGGCAACAGCTTCAGGTCCTGAGGGACAGAGGAATCGTCAAGTTCCTTGGTGGTGGCAATTACGTGACCCTGGACTGACGGGCGCCCGCCTTCAGAAGAGAGTTCACACGGTTGGACCTCGTTATTGGCCCTAAAAAACGGGAAACGGAACAGCAAAAGACTCAGCTGGTGCTAGCCGGCGCCTCTTAATACCTTCTTACAGACCCAACCCACACTTTCGCGAGCTCTCCGGGGCTCGGCTGGATTCGCCTCGACAGAGAAGATCCGTGCGGATGGTGACATGTCCTCCCTGGAAAAATCCCGGACCCATTCATCCTGCTCGAGTACGACGAAAAAAGCCTTCATCTCCTCGTGATCTTGAGGCTCGGAGAAGTCTAATAGGTATGCCAAGAGTCGTTCGAGGTCTCCGACATTGAGGTGCGTGACGGACTTGTACTTAGCATCGATCGCCGCCATTCCCTTACCAGGGTTCAGTATAAAGTCCGGCCTTGCTTCAAGGCTAAACTGGGATAGTATTTTGCTCCATTTTGAAACGGCGAAATTGTACGTTAAGCGTGTGCCGTCGTAAGCTAGCGATAGACCGATCCTATCTAGGCTCGATCTTGGAGGGCTTTCCATGCTACCTACCAGAGCCCTCATCGAGTCTGTGAGCAGACGCAGTATCCACAGTTCATAGACCTTACTTGTCGGAACAGGTTGAAGGGGCAAGAGCTGCCTGTGCCTTGCCAGTGCGAGCTCCCCCCACCTCAAGTCATTGAGAAAGAGTTCATATGCCTCCAAGATTCGGAGTAGATACTCGTTCCTCTCACACATCTCTTTTGCTTCGTCCAATAATGCAGGGGATTCGAGTTCCTCCCATGCAACTCTTCCTATTAGCTCCCACACGGAATCTTCTGTGAGAGCGAACCTATGGTAATTGGCCAGATTGGAAAGTGATTCCTCGATTACCAGCTTGCCCATTCCCCCCAGCTGCCCCAGGGTATCCGTCAGACCAGTCAGTACGGCTAGATGAAACCTTGCGTAAATCAGTC
>JBHIBK010000239.1:0-3333 GCA_046759065.1 Thermoplasmata archaeon
GGCTCTGCTCTTTGTGTGGACCTTGCCCGAATAGATGGCGATGACGATCTCGATGTCGTTGCGGGCACGGATGACAACAAGGTCTACTGGTTCGAGAATGAGCTTCCTGGCACTACGTGGAACAGAACAAAAGTGACGGACACGGATGGTGACGTCATGACTCTCAGAGCAGGGGATGTCGACGGCGACTACTGGGACGACATCGTTATTGGTACATATACTGGTAAGACGATTTGGTTCAAGAATGAACATCCGGGCTGGACATCAGACACGATAGACAGCCGCGATACGATAGTCTACGATCTGGACATCGGTGACGTGGACAGAGGAGTGACC
The DNA here is from genome assembly GCA_046759065.1 of Thermoplasmata archaeon. Classification (GTDB taxonomy): domain Archaea; phylum Thermoplasmatota; class Thermoplasmata; order RBG-16-68-12; family JAGMCJ01; genus JAGMCJ01. The sequence continues at coordinate 337 of JBHIBK010000239.1, forward strand.
ATCGAGAGAGAAAGGGAATAGATCACTCCAAGTTCTCCAAGACCCCTTTGAGCCTCTCCATCTCAATGAGGGCAAGGACTCTTGACCATTTGTCCGCCATCTTGGACAATCTCAGAGCCATGTACCTCTCTCTTTCCCGCTCTAGCCGCTCAAACCCTGTATGCCTGTTGATGTAAGCATCGAACTCCAAGACGAATTCACCGGGTGACATGGCATTGAACTTCTTCCCCAAAATCGCGCGGGAATCTTTCGTCTGTCTCACCACGTCCACGATAGAGACGAAGTTGCAGTATGCCTCGGTGTAGAGGTTTTCGTCCATATCTACGGCCACGCAGGGTATTCTCATCCGTTTGGCGGTGGACAGACCCTCGGAGTAGCAGGGTGGTGGCTTCCTTACCTCTCCGAATCTCCGCAATCCTTTGATGTAGGCCTCCTCGTGAGGACTTGAGGGTCGGGCCTTCTGGCCTCCAAGAGCGCCCAACGTTTTGAGCTCCTCCTTTGACACACAGATCCCGACCACGTCTGGCTTGGTCTCTTGAATTGCCTGTTCGACCTCCCCCGCCTCACTGGCAAGACCCCTTATGACAGGCAATACGAAAACACTGGAACCGCTCTTCCTCACGGAATCCATAGAATCACTTCTTCCGCTCAGAAATCAAGTCAAGCATCTCTTCTCTGTCTTTCAGCTTCTTGAGCTCCTCCTTCCGGATAATCGGTGTTCCCCCGATGTTGTGCTTCATCGTCAACCGCCGGACGAATATGACGGAGTCCTTCTCGACCACGCTGGATATGTTGGCAACGACCTCCGCCTTTGCCGAAAGGTCAGCCTGTTCGCCTTCCAGTCCTGTTAGGAGAAGAACCTCCTTGTCCCTCGTAAGAGCGTCGAACGGACACCTGATGGTCGGGATGATGCTGTATCCAAGCATGGAAAGATGCCCGAAAACGTCTCGCTCGAATGCATCGAATCGGTCCCATGACATCATAATCTTGTCGGCATCAGGAACCAAGCGGAAGGGGTCAACGGCCTGCACTATCGGCTCGTTCAGGAATTGCTCGAGCTTGAATGCAACGTCTACAGTCGCTCCCATTCCATCCTCATACATCTGTATGGTCCGCCTGGAAACACCAGCGATCTCTGCGAGTGCTCCCAGAGAGATCTTCCTCTTTTCCCGCGACCGCCTGATTGCGGAACCGTCAAGCCTGACGTAAAGACCGCCTGGAGCGGAGAACATGAAGGGAGGAACGCCCTCGATGAAGAAGTCCCTGAACGACCCGAGGGAGAGAATGGAAATCCCGAACCTGGAATAGATGGCCCCATCCTCGAGCTTCCCCGAGCTGCTCCTTTGTGCCAAGATAAGGGGGGTCCCTTCCAGACAAGAGGCGATCATCTTGAGTTCTTCAGACCGCTTCCTTCCCAGCGAGTCCAAGTTAAGGAGAACCTTCGCGACCAAAAGCATGTCGTCTCGCCTGGCAACGAAATCGAAACTAATCCTCCGGGTATCCAGTTCTTGTGAGAGATAGAACCCTGTCTTGGCAAGGACTTCGCGAGCCTCCTCAATCATCTGCTGGCGATTCACGAATTCAATAGGTGGACTCTTCTATATAAAGATAATCGGCTGGCACAAGAACTAGACAAGCCCTGAGATGTCGAGTTCCAGAACTCTCGAGGACTATTGCCATTACTTTCCAGGAACATTTATAGATGACTGACAATATCGATTCCGAGATGTGTGCTGTTCTCAAGGATGGAGAGATAGAAATCCATGATGAATCGAAGGCCAGCCAGATTCACAACAAGGGATATTTTGGCAAACCGCAGCCCGGGGGTGCCCTAAAACTGGAGCTGATCGAGGGACTGTACCTGATGGAGAACGGGAGAATGGATGTGAAGAGTAAAGGCAAGAGAGTCGATATTGGTGCCCTCATCCGCCTCGCTCATCGAAGAGAGGAGAATTTCGAGATCAGGTATCTCGTTTACAGGGACCTGAGGAAGAGAGGGTACGTCGTTAAGACCGGAATCAGGCCTCTCGACTTCCGGGTGTTCCCGAGAGGAGGGAGCCCCGCCAGTACACCAACGAGGTACTGGGTGGCCGCGGTCTCTGAGAGAGCGGTTTTCGACTTGAGGAAGTTGCATAACCTTCTTGAGAGGGCGACTGTTGCACGAAAAACCCTCCTTGCCGCCATCGTGGACGAGGAGGGCGATTTGACTTACTATAGAATCTCAAAGGTCAGTCCGAGAGGACGAACCGCGAAGAGGATGGCAAAGCCTTTTGCAGAGGCCATCTTCTTGGGTGACCGAAGCATAGTCCTGAATCCGGAGGAAGCAGAGAGGATTCATGAGAGCGAGTTCTTCGGGAGAATGATTGGCGACAGGCTCCAGCTCTCCTTAATAGAGACGGCTTTTCTAGTGAAGAGAGGAGACATCGAAGTGGTAAATGGAAGGACTGGGAGAAGGATCTCCCATGCCACATTTATGAGAGAGGCGGCGAAGGTGCAGGGAGATTTCCGAATGAGGCTAAGAGTCTATGAGGACTTGAAGGAAAGGGGGATAGTTGTGAAAACGGGATTCAAATACGGTTCACACTTTCGGGCCTACAAGGGGGACCCTAAGACTCACCATGCGAAGTACCTTGTCCATTCGCTACCGGCGAACCATAGGGGCATGTGGCCAGAGGTGAGCAGAGCTGTTAGGGTGGCTCATGGAGTGAAGAAGGACATCCTGTTTGGCAGGGTCGGAAGAAGAATCGACTACCTCCGACTGTACAGGATCAGACCCTAGAGCTCGATCTCAATCCCCAGTTTGTCGGTCAGCTCCTTGTATCTGTTTCTTATGGTAACTTCCGTGACGCCGGCGACGTCGGCGACTTCTCTCTGTGTTCTCCTTTCGTTGGCAAGTATGGATGCGACGTAGATCGCCGCCGCGGCAACACCGGTCGGTCCTCGACCCGAGGTGAGCTCCTTGTCAGCCGCGTCCTTCAATATCTCGACGGCCTTTGA
>JBHIBK010000240.1:0-3319 GCA_046759065.1 Thermoplasmata archaeon
ATCTCGGTATTCATCCTGGCGGAATTCATGTTTAGGGATGAGGAGATAACATCGCGGGTGTCCGGTTGGGTGGACTCGTCCAACCCATGGAGAAGGCGGGGAGCAGTGACGTCGACCATACCGGCGAACAGGGAAGGGCGGTCCGAGCCGAGGTTGGTCTTGACCATGCTTCGCAGTCTTCTCGAAGATGACGACTACTTCGTCAGGAAGTCTCTCGGCTGGGTCCTCAGGGAACTCGGGAAGAGCAGGCCAGAGGCGGTCGCCTCGTTTCTCACGGAAAACAAGGAGAAGCTGGACAGGAGTCAGCTCAAGAAGGCGGTCAAGTACATCCCCGAGGACCTGGTCGCAGGGATTCTGCAATGATTGGGCATTCTCAGATAGCCCGTGGGATTTCGAATGCGCCAACAACGTGAGCAAGATTGGCATGACCATCGGCGTCGTCAAATCAGACCAGCGATGTCCAGAAATTGCCACTTCCCGTATTCCATGTCGCGTCGTGGTCACGGCGCTAGGTGCGAGAACACAGGTTTGCAGGAACTCCTCTGCCTCAGGCGGGTGACAAAAGGATAAATACAGCCATATCTTATCGACATTCAGCTTATCAATGAGGGGGTTGAGAAATGGACTGGGGAATGAAGAATCGTCTGTCTCGGATACTCAAGCCGAGAACCGGACACACCGTCATGCTGGCGATCGATCACGGCTACTTCTTGGGCCCGATGACGAAGTTGGAGCAACCGAACCGGACGCTGGAACCGCTGATTCCCTATGCGGACTCCATCATGCTCACGCGAGGCGTGCTTCGCTCATCAGTCGCGGCCACGATCGAGAACCCGATCGTTCTGAGGGTTTCTGGCGGGACGAGCATAGTCGGTGACAATCTCGCGAACGAAGGAATCACAACCTCGATGGAGGAGGCGATCCGCCTCAACGCGGCGGCCGTGGCTCTTTCCATATTCGTGGGAACGTCTCATGAGCGTCAGACCCTGCTCGCGCTCTCAGAACTGGTGAACCAGGGCGAGCAATACGGCATACCCGTTCTGGCGGTCACCGCGGTCGGGAAGGAGCTGGGAAAGAGGGACGCACGTTATCTCGGGTTGGCCTCAAGGATCGCAGCGGAACTCGGAGCTCACATAGTGAAGACCTACTACTGTGATGATTTCGACAAGGTCGTCAACGGCTGCCCTGTTCCGATCGTGATCGCGGGCGGTCCGAAGCTGGAGACGGAGATGGACGCCTTCGAGATGACATACAGCGCCATCGAGACGGGCGCCGTGGGAGTGGACATGGGCAGGAACATCTGGCAGAACGAGAACGCTGTTCCCATGATCAAGGCCGTCCGCTCGATCGTCCACGAGAATGCCACGCCCAAGGAGGCAATGGACATCTTCAACAGTGCCAAGAGCGGCGGGGCGTAGACTTTCAGGTTGAGTTCTCCAAATCGCGAGTACCCATCGAGGGAGAAAGCCATGCGGGTCGCCATGTACTACAGCAACACGGACATCCGAGTCGAGGAGATGCCCAGGCCTGCAATCGGAGCCGACGAGCTTCTGGTGAAGGTCCTTGCGAGCGGGATCTGCGGCAGCGACGTGATGGAATGGTACCGCATTAAGAAGGCCCCCCGAGTCCTAGGACATGAGATTGCGGGGGACATAGTCGAAGTTGGCGGGGAGGTCAGCGAATATAGGATCGGACAGCGTGTTTTCGTCTCCCACCACGTCCCGTGCATGGATTGCCGATTCTGTCATAGGGGAGACCATACGGTCTGCGAGACACTGATGAGCACGAACTTCGACCCTGGCGGGTTCTCCGAATACGTGAGGGTTCCGTCGGTGAATGTCAAGCATGGCGTCTTTCCTCTCCCGGATGAGACATCATATGAGGACGCCGTTTTCATTGAACCTTTGGGATGCGTGATAAGAGGCCAGAATAGAATCGAGGGGATTGAGGATGGCAATGTTCTTATCATCGGGAGCGGTCTCGCGGGACTGCTTCACCTGCAGCTTGCGAAGATTCGGGGAGCAGAGAGGGTGGCCTGCACGGACATAAGCGACTTCCGCCTATCGGCGGCCCGCGAATTCGGGGCGGATGCTGCGTTCGACGCGAACGAGGATGTTCCCAGCCAATCGAGGGAGCTTTTTGGCGGGCTTCTGGCGGATGTCGTCATAGTATGCACAGGTGCGGCGAAAGCATTGGAGCAGGCATGGACCTGTGTTGAGCGGGGCGGGACCATTCTCTTCTTCGCGCCGACCGATCCCAGTACGATTGTACCGATGCCTTTCAACGAGTTCTGGTTCAAGAGCCTCACGATGACCACGTCCTACGCCGCGAGTCCTGACGATATCAGAGAAGCTATCGACCTGCTCGCCACCCGCCAGGTACGCGTGCGAGAGATGATAACCCACAGGTTCGGGCTGGAGGACGCCGCCAAAGGCTTCGAACTGGTTCTGAAGGCGGAAGACTCGCTCAAAGTCTTGCTCGACCCGCAGAGATAGGCTCCCGCTCAGGGTTGGCTCAAGACCATATCGCTTCAAGGCGCCACAAACGAGTGTAGCGCGAAACCTCTTCTCAAGGCAGTGCGTAGCCAGAATCCGATCTGCGGTGGATCGAGATCGGTATGTCACGCGGCTCCAGCAAGAAACCCAAGGATGAATATCTGAACGCCCGAAAGATTGATTCCGATGCCGACGGCGATCTCCTTTATGATGTCGCCTATCTCCCTCTCGTACCGCATGAATCGAACTCTCGAAACGGAGTATTTCCCCCAGGCCATCGGGCGCCCGTCCCGCTCGATGCAGATCTCCCCTGTCAGCTTCTTTGTTCTGAGCTTGTACTTCTTTCCATTGTAATAGAAGTCCCGATCCTTCAAATGGGGCAGATCCAAGACTATTTCCTCCCCATTCTTCGTAATGTGGACGCGGTTCGCAAATGGGCTGTGTCTCACGATGCTGAGGATCTCTCCAGAATCGCCGATGATGTCATAGCTGAGAGCGATGAGCTTCTTGAGCATTCTCGCCAACTCGGAATAATTCGTCCCAGTCGGGATCACGACGTATTCCTTCGAGTTTTCGAGAAGTGTGATGCTTCCATCCAGACGAGTTGCGACCTCCAGCACAAGCCACCCCCCTATAATGACATATTGGCCTCGGAAGTATTTTAGCGTAACCAATAACTGTATCCTGGATAGACTTCTCGCTAGGCCGAAAGGGAAGCAATAGAATCGATGCGACGTGCCCTCCTCGCGAGGACATGAGTTGCATGTGCCTTCGATGGGACAATCTCCTTTGCATCCCGATCGCGGTAACATGCTCCCGAGGGG
>JBHIBK010000241.1:0-3311 GCA_046759065.1 Thermoplasmata archaeon
AACGCCTTTCACAACATGGCCATGGATGAGGCCGTGATGGAAGCCCGCGCAGAAGGCAGCGTCCCGCCCACGCTGAGGTTGTACGGCTGGAGACCCCGGGCAGTGTCGATAGGATATTTCCAAAGGCTACATGACGAAGTGGATATCGAGAGATGCAGAGAGCTTGGAATAGACGTCGTGAGGCGCCTGACGGGCGGCGGGGCGGTGTTTCATGACGTAGAAGTCACCTACTCGGTCGTCGCGCACGAGGCTAGTGACTCCATACCCCAGAACCTTCAGGGCTCCTACGAGCTCATTTGCGCGGGCATCGTCGAGGGGCTTCGGAACGCGGGAATCGAGGCGGGCCTTTCTCCTGCCAATGACATAGTGGTGGGCTCGGAGAAGATCTCGGGGAACGCGCAGACAAGAAGACGGGGCATCCTCCTACAGCACGGTACGATACTTCTGGACATCGATCACGAAACCATGTTCAGGATTCTGAAGACCAGCGAGGAGAAAACGAGAAAAGGAACGGTATGTATGTCCAGGGGTAGGATGACCTCCCTGAAGGAGCTGAATCCCGACGACTGCGACTTCGAGAGCATCTCAAGCCAGCTGGTTGATGGATTCGAGAAGGCCCTTGGGGTCGAACTCCCGAGGGAGAAGCCCACGATGAAGGAGCGGGAGAGGGCGGAAACCCTCTCACTCACGAAATACTCTTCACAGGAATGGAACGAGAGAAGATGACCGCTAGAGCGAAGAACGAGGAGCCAGGTCGCATTGGCAAGGGTCGAAGAATCGTCATCGTCACCGTAGGGATGCTCTTCTTCGTCAGCGTCATCCTTGTGGCGGTGGACGTTTCACCGATGGCAATCTTCGCACTGAGCGCGTTGACAATCATACCATTGGCATATTTCATGGGCGTCTCGACGGAGGAGCTTGGAAAGCGCCTCGGTCCCGGCTCTGGTAGTCTCCTCAATGCGACCTTCGGGAACGCAACGGAGCTGATCATTGCGGTCTTTGCCCTGCAGGCGGGCCTCCATACGATAGTGAAAGCCTCGCTGACCGGCTCCATAATAGGCAACATACTCTTCGTTCTCGGACTGAGCATGCTCACGGGCGGGCTCAAGCACAAAACGCAGAGGTTCGAAAGGCGGGCGGCTGGAACGTCGTCCACGATGCTCGCCATCGCGGTCGTCGCGCTGACCATTCCCACCCTGGCCACGCTGTATTCGCCAGATGGAAATGGAGGTCCCGCTCAGATAGTGGACCTCAGCATCTGGGCATCCGCTCTGCTTCTCATTGTCTACTTCTGCGGGCTAATCTTCTCCCTACATACACACAAAGGCATCTTCAATCCCGTGGGCGGAAGGGAGGAGCCTGAATGGAGCGCCAGGATGGCGATCGGTGGCCTGCTCATCTCAACTATCCTCGTTTCCATCGAAGCTGAGTTCCTCGTAGGTGCCATACAGAACTCATCAGATTTCCTGGGATTGAACGAGCTTTTCATGGGAGTCGTCATCATCGCCCTCATCGGCAATGCGGCCGAGCATGGAGGCGCCGTCATGATGGCCTACAAGAACAAGATGGACCTGAGCGTCCAGATCGCCACGAACTCCGGGACCCAGATCGCTCTCTTCGTTGCCCCGCTCCTTGTGTTCATTTCCTTTCTCTTCGGCCCGCCAATGACATTGGCTTTCGAGATATTCGAGCTCGTCGCCATCGCCCTGTCGGTCGCGATAGTGCACATGGTCTCTTCGGATGGCGAGTCCAACTGGTATGAGGGGGCCATGCTGGTCACCGTATATCTGATCGTGGCGGTGGGGTTCTTCTTCCATCCCTAACTGTCCCAGCGCCAGCTATCGAGGTCAGCTTTGGAAAAGCGTTCTGACGAACTCGATGTCCTCAAGCTTCACATTCCTGTACTTGATGAAAAGCAAGTCCAAGAGGCTGAGGGTCCTCTCATTGATCAACTTCTTTGCCCGTGTGAGATCCATCTCAAGATACATATCATCGGGAACGTGGTGAGGGTTTATCTGGAAGGTCAATTCTCCGGACGATACGGAGAAGAGATAGCCTGCGTCGTCCTTGACGACGATGTGAAGAGTCCTCCCCTCATATCTTCTGAGAGCTTCCCCTATTCGGGGATCGGAATCCCTTCGCCTTTCCAACTCTGCAAGCGATTCTCTGAAAAGCCCCTCGAAATGTGCCATCGGAACCGAATCGCGAGACATGACTTCAATCTATCGTGGCTCGGGGACCTCTGGTGCGATCGCACGCGGCATTTCTTATAGAGAAAGGGTGATTGCGGAATCGTTCCGTGAGGTGTTCAAATGCTAGACCAGCACACGAGGGAAATGAAGGGTTTCTATCATTACTGTCCCGCAATCGCGATGATCGTAACAGTGCGCAGGGGCTCTGAGAAGGATGCTATGGCCGCTGCCTGGCACTCCCCGATATCGTTCGACCCGCCGCTCTACGGCGTATCCATATCCCCCAAGCGGCACACGTTCGAGATGATAAGAGAAGCTCGGGAGTTCGGGATCAACTTCGTGCCTTTTGATAAGGCGAAGCTCGTCGCTCAGGTCGGCGGCTGCAGCGGGAAAGATGTCGACAAGTTCGAACGGTTCGACATCAAAGAGGTGGATCCGATCGAGACGACGGCTCCCATCATAAGAGGCTCCTATGCCGCCTACGAGTGTCGGCTCTTCGCCAGCAGCACATATGGAGACCATGAGTGGTTCGTTGGGGAAGTGGTCGCGATCCATCTCAGTTCCTCAGCCTTTGATGAGGACGATGTGATCGAAGTCCAGAGGGCTGTGCCCACACTGTATGTTGGGAGGGACCTATACCTCAAGCTCACGTCGTCAGAGCGCGTTAAACTGGACAGGAAGATGCTCGCTAGTTCCGATGATTAGTCGGCGTCAAAACATTCTTATCCCCTCGCCTCCTAGTAATAAGTAGGGTAAAGGCAGCATGATCGACATCGCAGAGTCGGAGGAACAAAAGGAAGAGCTCCTGAAGCTCAAGAAGAAGACCTTGGAGAAGATGGAGGAGCTCGCAATAAGAGAGCGGGAGCTGAGGAGAAGGAGAAGGGAGATGTCTCGGGCAAGGAGGAAGCTGGAAAGACTGAGGGTGGAGCTCGCCGAGAATGAAGAGAGGCTCCTGGAGAAGGAGCAACACTTGGCACTTTGGGAGAAGGAACTCAAAACGATGGGAGAGAGACTGGCCAAGAGAGCCGCAGACATGGAAGAGCCGACCCCAGAATTACCTCCGCCGGAAAAAAGAAAGCTCTTTCGTCTGGGCAAGAAAAGAAAGAAAGCTTCGAAAAC
>JBHIBK010000242.1:0-3301 GCA_046759065.1 Thermoplasmata archaeon
CTTCGGCTAAGTCCAAGACCGAATCGCGAGGATAGAGGAGCAGGCGATTCGACGTCTCGTCTTTGTAGATTAAGTCGCAGACCAAAAACCCACCAGGCAAAGCATCATGAGTGGCGGCGAGAGATACCGTGGCACCTTCGCCTATCACTTCTTGTGAGGTGCCGGTGCACGATAAAACGGCTTTGGGGAACGAGGTCAATTCAGAAACGAAATGCTCATAGAACCACAGGAACCCGAGGACGACCTGATCAAAAATGGCCCGAAACCTTTCATCAGATACATTGATTGTCCTTACTGTATGCTGCTCATAGTTCCGGATGACTAGCATAAGCAGCAGTGAGGCAGGGCCTCTTCCAAGCTTTGCAACTTTCTCATCCTCCAGCTCCATTAGACCGTCCACTATGCTGACGAATTGTCGGTGCGCCTCCTCTGTCGCGTCGGCCAGGCCTGGAGGATTGTATTTCATGATTCTAGACGTGAAATGCTTGCCCAGAATCCCACCCAGTAGCTGACCCATAGTGGAGGTCTTAGCCTCCAGCTTGCCTCGCAAGTCGGCATCTTTCAATCGATACACAACGTACCTCAGGAATTCCTCGAACGCTCCAGCGAGCGCAGAAATGGCCTGTTTTCGTTGAAGGTCTTTGTCAGGGAGATCGTATTGACTTGGTGAAGCCCGAATGTCGATTGCCCGAATGACCGCGCGGCGGATTAGTCCAAGGTCCTTCCGCTTTGTAGCTTCGGATATCGTGGCGTCCGCCCGGTTCAGCTCTTCGAAAAAGCCCTCTATTAGTAGTGGGCACCTACTCGTCTTCAGGAAATCCACTCCCGATACAAGAGCGTCGAGAAACTGTAACGCCCGTGATGCTGCCACGTCGGGGTCGTCCGCAGCCCTCAGGTCAATTGCCGCTAGCTTGCTGTAGAGGTCTTTGAGAAGCGACTCGATAGATATCACATGGTCCGCAAGCCTTTCGACGACGGCAGCCTCTTCAACCTGAGCCGCCTCTCTCTCGATTTCCGGGCGGCCCGTATACAGTCTTAGGAGCCCCATAAAGGCAGCCTCCGACCGGCGTATGGCCTCTCCTCCCTCAGCATCTGTAACCTCTGATGCTTCGTCGACTACGCGTCTTTTGAGTTCAGACAACCACTCTAGGGAATCTCGAAACGGGGCTTGCTCTTCTTTCATTCGCTTCTCGATCATGTCACGCGAGGCGTTCTCTATGCGAATCTGAAATCCCTCTCCGGGCTCCCCCCTGGTGTGGATGTTATACGCTTTTAGGGCGGAGTCCATCAGCAAATATGCGCTGCTGATGATGACGGGGGTAGAGTCCAAGTCTCGAAGTTCGCTATATAGCTCCATGCTTCTGCGGAGAAAACGCGTTGCCTCCGCTTGTTTGGTCACAGATAGAGCCTCGTTGAGGAGGGTCGTTGCCTCGTCCGGTGCTATTGTAACTTCAACAGGCTCTTCCCAACCGGAGAAGATTCGCTCCAAGTAAACCGCCGGGAACAGCTTGTAGCTGTTTCTTACTAGATTGAAGAATTTTCGAACCTTCTCGTCCAGCGCATACCTGTAGGTATGACGTGTACCGTACCGTCCTTTCTCACGCCGCACCTCCGTACTCACAACCCTTGCTGTTTCCAAGTCGTTCAGAACCCGCTCCAAATCACCAAAAACGTTCGCATTCCGTTCTAGCTCCTCAAACTCAGTGCTCTGGCGCCCCAAAAGCAGGAGTTCCTCCAATACTGCAAGGTAGTCATGGTGTCTATCAGAACCGAATGGACCTGAGAAAAGGGGTTCTAGCTTCCGTCTGACCGAGATATATGGGGGGGAGTTCAGTTTCTTTTGAATTCCCCTCAAGTTTTCACCGCTGAGCCCCTCCTCAGCCCGGGCCACAGCCACATTGTCGATGACAATAGGAGGGTCGCACTGAGAGTTCACTTTGAGGACACGTCTCGCTCTCTTGAGGATAAAGCGAGGATTGCCATCGGCAAGCTGTACCAGACGGGATATCGCTTCTCGAGTGAAAGGATTGCGGAAATCAATGTCTGCGGCTGCAACGCTATGCATGCGCCTTCCTATCATCTCCAGCGCCTCTTGTTCCGTCATCGGGAGAAGAGGGACCTCCAGATCGAAGACTCCTGTAATCCCTCCCCGGCCCTCAAATTGCTTCGACAGCGCGTCCTGCCCGGCAAAAATGAGCGTCGCGGGCATTTCCTTAATGTGTTCTAAGACTGCCTGGTGTTCCCGGAGAAACTTCAACATGGAGGTCTCGTCAACCTTGTGAACCTCATCTACGAGAATGACGTGATGACCTGACGGGAATGCGTCTAGAATCGACTTTGCGGCTTCGGACGCGCTCAGTTCCTGTGAATGTCCAACTAGAAAGCGATAAATACTTCCGAGCAAGTGTTTCTCCAGTCGGTCATAAGTAGTTGAGTCGAGCTTGGCATTGAGCCAGTGCGTCTGAACCTCTGGATTGCCCAGCCAACGTGATTCCAAGTACCTTAAGAGCGTGCTTTTACCCGCGCCAAACGTGCCATGGGCCAGAACTATGGCGGTGATAGGAACCTCGTCTTCTGGAAAATAGTCGCTGAATTCTTGGAAACTCCTTGTCTGAACCAGTAGGTCAGCTTCATCTTTTCCTAGTGGTTTATTCAATCCGAAAGGATCACGGCGCAGCCCATAGACTTCCCACCATCCGGGCATCTCATCCACTCTGTGGCCTCAGTAGCACCGAAGTAACACGCCAATTACCGGCTAAAGCAGCGACCAAGCGCGACTAGTCTTGACGCCAATTGCTGGGTACTTCAAGCGCACCTGAGGTATCATTCCGAATATGGGCGGGAATTATTAAAGTTTGGGAAGCTCGGACGCAGTGGTTCCAAAACATCCGGTCTTCTGACAAGAACCAGTCTAGCAGGGAATCTCTCACGTGAAAGTTAATTCAGACCGTCAACTTACCATTCAATGGTGCTGACATCTAGTCGCTGGAAAGTCGCCCAAAGCCTTTCAAAGGTAAAAGTGGGCTTGGCAGGACTCGAATCGGCGACCCTTACTGCCTCTCCTGCTTTCCCGCCTCACTTATACCGCGAAGCGTGAGCGTCGTAGGGGAGAATAGGCGCCTGGTCATCTTTCGCATTGGCCGCCCAACGGTAGCCACTATGACATAATACGGCCCCGTTTACCTCACAAAGTTTAAGTAAGCTCCGCCTTACTTCCGCCCCGAATTGAGAGTCGGTATAGACATAGGGGAGCATTCACCGATCTTGTGGCCTACGAACCCGCCACGGGGAGGACGGCCTG
>JBHIBK010000243.1:0-3292 GCA_046759065.1 Thermoplasmata archaeon
ATCGTTTCCGAGGAGGCTCCAACAGAGGAGGTCCCAACCGAAGAGCCATCTGAGGAAGAGCCCTCCGAGGAACCCTCAACTGAAGAGCCTGCACTGGAAGAACCATCCGAGGAAGAACCATCCGAGGATGCGGAATAACCTCCTTGCAGCACCATTTTGCGATTCTCTGGGTGGACGGGGCGACAAGTCTCGGATTCCAATCCATCTCTCCGGTAGACTCGGAATATTGTACGGTCAAAATGGTTGTATTGTCGATGGTAATTGCCCGAAGGTATCGATTTTTCTCAAGGTCCCTTTAGTACAGAATGATGAAATGCACGACTTTGGACAAGGGGTCCCGAGATGAAGAAAGCTTCATATAGAACGTTTGAATATTACACATTGCTTAGCTAAGCATCCCTCCACAACAGGGCCGTTCAGTCTCTCTCTGGACGGCCACTTTTTTTCTATCTTCGGTTTGGCGTTCTTGATTGTGCAAGAAACTCATGAGAAATCCCTATCCTGGCCACTACTCTTTGGCACTCGGTGGCGGATTCTGAGAAGAGATTACCCTTCCCCGGATTGGAGCCTGGAGAACTCCTGCAGTGAGATAACGTCCGTCTCCTCGCGCGCGACCGATTCCGCCGCTTCCGCAATTATCCTGGCTCCCTCGATTCTCGTGGCAAAGGATATGTTCAGGTCCACAGCGAGCCTTCTCATCATGTATCCGTCTCGTCTCGCACCCGATTCCTCGGAGGGCGTATTTATGACAAGATCGACCTTCCCGTCCCTCATCAAGCCTATTGCCGTCGGGCTCATATTCTCTCTAATCCTGTAGACCGTCTCGGCCTTCACGCCCGCCGTTCTCAGAGTGGATGAGGTCCCGCTGGTCGCATATATTCTCCATCCGAGGTTGCTCAAACTCCTTGCCACGGGGACGATCTTGGGTTTGTCCTCATCCTTGACGGTTATGTACACGCTTCCCTTCGCTGGCAAGTCGTTCCCTGCCGCGACGACCGCTTTGTAGAAAGCCTTCCCCAGGGACATGTCGATGCCCATGACCTCGCCCGTTGATTTCATCTCCGGACCGAGAATCGAGTCCACACCCTTCAGCTTCTGGAACGGAAAGACCGGAGCCTTGACTGCCACTCCTCTCATTCTTGCGAGTCCCACGAACCCAAGCTCCTTCAAACTCCTGCCGGTCATGACTTTCGCTGCTATTTTGGAGAGCGGAACCCCGATGGCCTTTGATACATATGGAACGGACCTGCTCGCCCTCAAGTTCGCCTCAAGGATGTAAACAACATCGTCCTTCACCGCGAGCTGGAGATTTATGAGACCGACGACCTCGAGAGCCTTGCAGATTCTCTTCGTCAACCGCACGATGTCATTCTGTATCCGCTTCGGCAAGGTGTGAGGCGGGATGACGCACATCGCATCGCCCGAATGGACGCCCGCCTCCTCAATGTGCTCCTGGACGCCCGAGTTGAAGACATCCCTCCCGTCCGAGACGGCGTCGACATCGACCTCAATCGCATTGTCGAGGAACTTGTCGACTATCACTGGATGGTCCTTGGTTATTTTCACCGCCTCTCTCATGAATCTTTGCAGTTCCGCTTCATCGTGAACGATTTCCATGCCCCTCCCGCCCAGAACATAGCTGGGCCTGACCAGGACGGGATAGCCCATTCTCTGTGCGATGCCCCTAATCTCCTCGAAGGAAAACCCCGTCGTTGCCTTGGGTTGCGTGATGCCTGTTCTTCTCATGAGTCTTCGGAAGAGTTCCCTATCCTCGCTGATGTTCACGTTCTTGGGCGACGTGCCAAGTATCTTGGTCTTGAGTCCGCTCCTCTTCAAGTACTTCTCAAGGGGAACTGCCAGATTGACTGAGGTCTGCCCGCCGAATTGGAGCATGACGCCGTCGGGCTCCTCCTTCTCTATGACGTTGATGACGTCCTCGAGGGTCAATGGCTCGAAGAAGAGCCTGTCGGAGATGTCATAGTCCGTTGAGACCGTCTCAGGGTTGTTGTTCATTATTATCGCTGTGATGCCCTCCTCCCTCAGCGCCATGATCGCCTGGACGCAGCACGTATCGAACTCTATTCCCTGTCCTATCCTTATGGGTCCGCTTCCTATCACGAGCACCTTGCCTTTTGTGAGCGAGGTCAGCTCGCACTCGTCGTCATATGTCGAGTAGAAGTAAGGCGTCGCGGCCTGGAATTCCCCTCCGCAGGTGTCGACCATCTTGTAGGTGGCCCTGCATCTTCCCTTTCGGACCTCGGACTCCGACAAGCCGGAGATTCGCGCTATTTCCTCGTCGCTGAATCCAATCTTCTTTGCCTCGGTGATCATCTTCGTACTTCCCTTCCTAAGACGAGTTTTCATGTTGACTATGTTCCTGATTTTCTTGATGAAGAACTCATCCCACATCGTCAGGTCAGAGATTCTTTGGATGGGGACCCTTCGCTTCAGCGCCTCCGCGATTGCGAAGAGGCGTTTGTCGGTCGGGTTCTGCAGCTCCTCCTCCAGTTCCTTCCTGTCCATGTCGAGTCTTCTGAAGCCATCCAACCCGATGTCGAGTGAGCGCACGGCCTTGAGAAGGGATTCCTCCATGCATCGTCCGATTGCCATCACTTCTCCAGTGGATTTCATCTGGGTGCCCAGGTGCGGGTCCGCTGATCGGAACTTGTCAAAGGGCCAGCGAGGAATCTTGGTGACGACATAGTCGAGTGTAGGCTCGAAGGCCGCGTAAGTTCTTCCCGTGACCGGATTTCTGATCTTGTCAAGAGTCATCCTAATGGCTATCTTCGCAGCGACCTTCGCTATCGGATAACCCGTCGCCTTGGAGGCCAGAGCCGATGACCGCGACACGCGAGGATTCACCTCGATGACCCTGTAGTCGCCAGTCCTCTGGCTCACCGCGAACTGTATGTTGCAGCCCCCCTCTATGTTCAGTCCCCTGATTATCTTGATGGCGGAGGTCCTGAGTCGCTGATGCTCCACGTCCGTCAGCGTCTGAGCGGGAGCCACGACGATGCTCTCGCCAGTGTGATAGCCCATCGGGTCCATGTTCTCCATGTTGCATACGATTATGCAGTTGTCGGCTGAGTCCCTCATGACCTCGTACTCGAACTCCTTCCATCCGAAGACGCCCTCCTCGACGAGGACCTGCCTGATTCTTGAGTAGTGGATTCCAAGGGCGACAGTCCTCTTGAGCTCGTCCTCGTTTCTCGCGATTCCGCTCCCCGTGCCGCCGAGAGTATATGCAGGTCTCACAATCAGCGGATAGCCCAACCTCTCCGCGACCGCCACC
>JBHIBK010000244.1:0-3274 GCA_046759065.1 Thermoplasmata archaeon
GACAGACACGATTTTGGACATAGCTTACCTCCTGAATCCAGATGGAGTCGCGAATTTATTCATCGGATCTTCCCTCTCTCCTCTTCCTCCAACACTTGACCCAACTCCTCCAACCGTTCTACCACGGTGTCGATCAACGAGTCGGGCGTCGATGCGCCTGCGGTCACCCCGACATGCTGCTTACCGACCACCCACTCAGACTGGATCTCGTCAGCACTCTCGATATGGTAGGTCTCCACGCCGGTCCTGCGACACGTCTCGGCCAGCTTGCGGGTGTTCGCCGAGTGCTTGCCGCCGACGACGATGAGCAAATCCGCGCGGCTGGCGAGTTCCTGGGCTGCGGCGTAGCGCTCGTTCGTCTCCGGACAGGTGGTATCGACAAGCCGATAGCCCTTCTCCTCAATCGTCTGGTAGATCTCCTCTCCGACCCCATGGGCGGTGATCGCCACCGTCCCAGACTCGACGTCATCGAGCGTCCCGACGACCTTTGCTCCCTTTCCCTCAAGGTCGCCTACGACATGGGGGTTGTGGACGGTGGTCCCGAACGTCTCCAGCGGCCCGTGCTCCTCCGCATCTTGGGCAACCATGTCGATCGCACGACGGACGCCGAAGCAGAATCCCAGGACCTTGGCCTTCTCAACCTCCATGAGGTCTCAATCCTCCTTTCCCTTTCCGGAGGGTAAAGTAGGCACTCAATTGAAATAGCAATCAATCCGATGAGATACCACCGTTATGGTATCTCGTCATAATTCAGAATCTTGAATCTACCCCTAGTGGTTTTTCTGAAATCTGGCTTCCCTTCGTGGACTCATATCGAACTGAATTGGCCGTGCCGTCGGAGGAGATGCAGGCTACCCTTGCAACGGTCCGGGCCCCACCAGAGTGGTAGGGCCCGGCTGTGTTGTTATGGATTCACCTTCACTACGTTGGCTGCTCTGGGGCCGCGGTCTCCCGCGACCACATCAAACTCGACCGTATCTCCCTCCTTAAGCGTCTTAAAGCCCTCAGTCTTGATCGCTGAGAAGTGGACGTACACATCTCCACCGTCCTCACGTTCAATGAATCCGTAGCCCTTATTCTCATTGAACCACTTGACGATGCCTCGAGCCATGTTCTCACCTCCTGGGTGTAAGATTCGGTTTCATGCGCATCATGGCATAGAGATGATCCGTGAGGCGTTGTTGAACAGATCAAATCCGATCCTGCCGTTCCTGCTCAATCGACTCATCTCTTGCACCTCCAAACGGCTGTGCGAATCCCGGTCTGTATGAACCCTTACATCTGGTTTTGGAGAGCGTTAAGCTCATCTTCCTTCAGTGCGGTGATCTCATGCTCAACGTCGGAAATCTCGCCCTCCAACCTCATGACACTCCCTTCCTGAGTTTAACTTAACTATATCCTAGCTTGTCTCGGCTTTCCAAATCATGTCAGTCACGATAATTGCCGATTACAGTAAATTTTTACCTCACATGCCCCCTCGCAAACCTTCACCTATAGGGAATCAAGGTTTATACTATTGCCGAAAAGGATTATTCTAGCGTTGTTGAGTAATTCTGATTAAGCGATTGGTCAGGCCACTTTTGTGATTTGCTCTCACTTTACGGCAGACTAGAACTCCATGTTGATCTCATCCACAAGCCCGGCACGCAAGAGCGCGCCGTTCAACCTACCGACAGTTAGAAGGGTTCGCACGGGCGCTGGGCAAGCTCACCCATCTTCCGGCTCCAGACTACACCACATTTAGCCTCAGACTGCCCCAGTGAACTGTAGTTGAAGTAACGCAAGGAATCCCGTCCCTCTTTTGGGCCATCCACTCATGAAAGCTTAGGCGCGTCCAGAACCACTGAAACGGATGGGCGAACAGTTCGTTGTATTCCACCCAACTGGCGTTATGGAGTGTTGCGGAAAGCCCCGACTCATGAGGTCTCCGTGGTTCACACTACGTCTATGGGTGCCCCTGCTGGGGACCTGTCAGCCGGTCGAGAGGGGTCCCCTGGGGCGCGATCTTCTGGGGCGTGATGCTAGTGGCAATCGGTGCCGCTTGGCTTTCGAACAGATGGGAAGTGGTGATTCCGGCCCTCCTCATCGGATGGGGCTTGTTCACCCTGTGGGACGCTGAAAGGTGGCCCCGGTTGTTCGGGAGAGAAGAAGGGAAAAGAGAACGGTAAAGATAAGGCGGGCTGGAGAGGCCTTCCAAACTTTGTGAAGAAGGGCAACAACCTGACCAGCCCGCCTCTTTCTTGACATACTGGGTTGCATCAATTGTAATCGTCTCATTATCCTGCTAATCATCTGTTAATCATCCCCTCGCTTCAAGCTCAAGGCAAGGTCTGGAAGCCAGCGATGAGGAAGTCCCGATCGAAGGCGAAGGCGGTCTCGATCTTCTCAGCCCTCATCACCGCAAACGAGGTGCAGTCAGTGAAGCTGAAGGTCTGGTCGTCGTATCGCTTGAAGAGGGCCCAGGCCTCCCGCTCTAATTCCTCATCGATCCGCACCCGCCAAAGTCGACGGCTGCTGAAGAGAGCTTCGCCTAATCGGACGGCCACGGCATGATCAGCTATGGCTCGCACTGTGGTGATGGCTTCATCGATGACGTAGTTGGAGGTGACCAGCAGCGTCTTCTGGGCGAGGAGAGCTTCCCATTGGGCCTTGGCAGCTGAGTGGTTGGCATCATCTGCCACATAAAGGGCAATCCAGGCACCGGTGTCGATGAAGACCGTTCGTCTTTCCAGAGTTTGGGCTCGTTTAGTCCGGGATTTGACCTTGGCGGTGACCATGATTGGGCTTCTTCTGTCCCTTGGATTGAGGCTTGAGGGAGTAGCCGTAGAGATAGCGATCATGATGGGAAGAGGCGTCTCGGACGCCGAGGCCCCGGGCGGCCCCCACGATCTGAAAGAGGGGGTCTTCCTGGGGGACTTCGCCTTCCAGGTAGTGGATGACGGCCCGGCGGATGACCTCAGCGGCGGAAAGGCCTTGTTCGCGGGCATAAGCTTTGAGACGCCGGTGAAGGGTTTCGGGAAAGTAGACCTGAGTCCTCCGCTCGGAGAGCTTGACTGTCATGGTGGATCTCCTCGTTGAATATAATGTATATAAAGCATACTAAATAGTCATCAGAAAGTCAAGAACGAAGAAAGCAAGGAAGTGCCCATTCACAGGCATGAGCCACGGGGTATTGACTTTAGAGGAATCTGGCTCCCCAAGACTGACCAAGTTGATAACAGCACCATTATGATTATGGTAAAAAGCATTAAAGTAGAGGCCACTCTTGCTTAAA
>JBHIBK010000245.1:0-3266 GCA_046759065.1 Thermoplasmata archaeon
TCCCCAAATCCGTTGATTCTAGGCCGTGTATCCCATGGGGTTGCCGAGGGGGCCGCCCCGGAAGCATTCGCCTTCAAGGGTCCATTTTCACTGCATTATCGCTGTATCGTTTCCGTACAAAAAAGCCAGAAGGGGCTTACCTGTAAGGGCCCAACAGATTAGGACTTCCCCAAAAGCCATTTCGGTTCGGGCAGCCGCAACCTGCAAGGGCATAGAAGGGCCACGAATCAGCCGATGAATATGGCGACGTTGTCATCAATTGTACGGGCGCTGGAGTCCCTGGCAAAGCGCAACAAATTCCATGAGAAGGTCATGCTCGGTATCCTGACGATTCTCGGCCTGTCCGGAGTCATTTTATTAAGTCTTGCTTTCTTGGTGGAAGGGACGCAGCGTGTCGTCATGCTGGTCGGAGGGGGCCTGTTGGTCGTGATGACCTTCCTCCCGTACAACCAGATTCAGAATCTCCGAAAGCAAAACATGTCGATCGACATGATTGCAAGTGTCGTCGATCGACTCCAAGACAAGGTCGCCTCGGAAACGCTCAATACGCTGGTCACGCAGTTGCTGGAATATTCGCTGAGGCGCTGAACATGAGAAACGGGCCTCCGGAAGAGACCTCGGAACTCGTCCATCGCCTCGAAAACCGACAGCGGCGAAGCCTCATGGCGACGCTGATTGCACTTGTTGTGGCGGCCGCGATCGCTGGGGCCATTGTGAGAGTATCCTACCTCGAGGCCAGGAAACAGCTCCCTGCGGTGGGCGCCCTTAGTGACGAACTTGAACAGGGCCGGCAAGAACTCACGCAAGTACGGAGAGAGATCACCCGAGCAGAACTAGAAACTCAGCGGATACAAAAAGAGCTCGAGCGACTACGGAAAGAAAAGATTCAAGCCATCGCAGAAGCCGAGAAGGTACAACGGGGTGGTGCCCAGGGAAAGCTGCCACCGAAGTCCGGCAGCAAGCCACTGGCGGAGATGCAGAAGCAGGTCAATCGATTACAACAAGAGTTGTCGGCCACGCAGCAGAAGCTCAAGCAAGAGGGGCAGAACGTGACTGCTCTTCGTGGGGAGGCAGACCGCTATCGCAAGGAACTTAAGCAGGGCCGGAAGGAGATCGAGCGATTGAGGAGCGAAATGCTCCGAGCGGGTGCAGGAGCCGAGAAGGTAAAACCGGGTCGTACCCAGGCAAAGTTGCAACCGGCGTCCGGCAGCAAGCAGCTTGTGGAGATGCAGAAGCAGGTCAATCGATTACAGAAAGAATTGTCGGCCACGCAGCAAAAGCTCAAGCAAGAGAGGCAGAACGTGGTCGTTCTCGGGGAGGAGACAGATCGTTATCGCCTAGTTGCGGCTGAAACGCAAAGGCGCGTGCACGAGTTGGAAAAGACCTTGGAGGAGCGCGATTATCTCAGGCTCGTGAACGAAGCCCTCGCCTACACGTATCGGAGGGGACCGGGAGATGAGAAACGGGCTGAGACTGCCTACCGGAACGCAGTTCAGCTCGCCCAGGCGCGAAACATCCGAGACCCTGTGATCTACAGCGCCTACGCGGTATTCCTCCAAGAGCAGAAGAGATTCCAGGAGGCCGAGAAGTTCTACAAGATGGCTCTGGAGCTCAACCCAAGATACGGCCCAGCCCTATATAATCTTGGGAACCTCTACGAGGTGAGAGGAGACCTGAAAAAAGCCATGGAAAAATACAAAGAGGCCGACGAGGTGGGTGAGAAACTGGGCGGGGAGAACTATTTGCGCTTGCGATCGATCATCAAACAATAAACGGCCTTTCCGCAGAGGAGCATCGCAAGGTCAGCTCTCGTCCCCCAGGCCGCGGAGGGGAAGCTGACGAAAGGATTGTCTGGACGCGTGGCCTTCATAATCCCTGATATGGATATAGGCTGGGTTGTCGCCTCCATCGTTGTCATCGTGGGGGTCCTCGTTGCCATTGTGGGGATCCTCCTGGTTTTCTTTGAATCATCTTATCGTGCGCAATCAGACAAGAAAGATTGGACGATCGCGTTGCTCAGTGAGCAGATAAGAATATCGAAGGAGTATAATGAGGCACTCAAGGTGGCGGCACGGGTTCCGAGTGACGTGTCGGATCTCGAACTGAAAGCGCTTGCCTTGCTCGCTGGACCTCCAGGGCTTCTCGAGACGTTTTTGTATCTCACTGATCACGTCAGCATGGGGTTCCAATGGGATCCCTTGAAGGAGCCGATACAATGGAAGCACCCAGGACGCCCAACTCATGAAGAAATAAAACGGAACGCAGCCCTCCTTGTTCTCTGGGACAGAGATTACATCGGGGACGTATTGCCCGCGGGGTACGGTGGTTACTCCATAGTGGCAACGAACGAGGCGATGGCCGTGAGGGCGGCTTGTGATCGCCTCCCAGAGACCCTCAAGGCCAAAGTCCGCGAGGAACAACCCCGGTCCTAAATGCTACCCCCCCCTTGGCCGGGGCCCCAATAGACCTGCTTGCGAACCAAACATCATCCTTCACCGGACGCCTTTCTGAGGCGTTCAACGAGAAACATCTCGAAGGAGGCCCCCAATGAGACGCATTGCCGCTATAGCGACAGCATTGGCCTTTCTCGCCTCTTGCGCAAGTTCGGGTAGCCTGCCTACACAGTCGGCGACAGTACAAAAACAAAAGGCCAACCCGTCCCAAGGAAGCGCTTCGGACGGTGTCAGCTTTGCCGATGTCGTGGGAACGATCATCTTCGGTCCGCCAGCACTTGTCACACACATCTTCTGGGCCATTTACGGGGTCCTGGCCTATCCAATTGCCGCAATAGACCGCGATCCCGAACAGGTACCGCTCATCTGGTCCGGACAGATCGGTTCGGACTATGTAAGCTCTAAGTTTCTGAGGCACTGGGCTTATTACGGAAATGAGCCGTCGAAACCGGTATCGGCGTTCTCACTCAAGGAGGGAGACCGTTTGCCGCACAGGGAGCCGTTGCTCGACATCAAAGCGGATTTGACTTTTGCGCCATTCGGGGAGAGTGGAATCACATATAATATGCGCGGCGATGAAGCAAGACCGCTGAAACTCAAAGGCAAACAACGGTCCGAAGGAGAGGCCGAGCGATACTAAGTGGCAGATGCCGGATGGAATACAATCACAGATACCATCCCCGCCGGCCGAAAACCTTAGCTACCGAAACGAATCTGTATGCGGTCGCCGTCCTGAGGAACGTAGGAGCGAGGGCCAGCAATTTCTCTCCCGTGTACGCGCACTTCCAAGTTCCCTGGTCGTCCGTCCGGGCA
>JBHIBK010000246.1:0-3254 GCA_046759065.1 Thermoplasmata archaeon
TTTTGGATATGCGAGTTTGATACTGGTGGGGACCGTGATGCTGTCCCTGCCAGCGTCTTCATCCAAGACAGCCGGAAGAGCGCCGCTGGTCGATGCGTATTTCACCGCCTCCTCGGCGGTATGCGTCACCGGTCTCATTGTCAGGGACACGCAGTATGATTTCAGTCCCGTAGGCAAAGGGATAATACTTCTGCTGATACAGATCGGTGGACTTGGTTATATGACCCTTGCGACTTCTTTCTCCCTGCTCCTGGGCAGGAGGATATCGCTGAAAGAGAAGCTCGTGGCCAGAGAGGGGCTTGGGCAGCTTACCCTGGAGGATCTGGGAAGATTTGCCCTGAGGATTTTCATCGTCACTCTGCTCGCTGAGGTGATTGGGGCGGCGATACTCTCCATGAGGTTCAGGGCGGTGGGTATGACCGCAGGAAGGTCCATAGCATTCGGCGTGTTCCATTCGGTGAGCGCGTTCTGTAATGCGGGCTTCTCTGCGTTTTCTCGAAACCTTACAGCCTACACAGGTGACCCGCTCATAAGCATTACTGTCCTTGTGCTTTTCGTTGCTGGCGGCCTGGGGTTCGTTGTGCTCAGGGATATTTATCGGAGGTGGATAAAGAGAAGTGTGAGAGGGCTTTCCTTTCATACAAAACTCGTCTTCGTGGTGACCGGTTCGCTTCTCATGGTTGGGTTCGCCGGCGTGCTCTTTCTCGAGCGGGGGAGAACCATGTACGGCATGAGTCTGAAGGCGAAGCTGCTCGCATCACTGTTTCAGGGTGCAACGCCGAGGACGGCGGGTTTCTCCACGCTCAACATAGGCACACTTGGACCTCCGACTCTCTTTCTTATGGTTCTTCTCATGTTCGTAGGAGCCTCTCCGGGCGGCACTGGCGGAGGGATAAAGACGACGACCTTCGGGAGCGCTCTTATGAAGCTCTTTTCAGTTCTTACCGGGAGGGAACACGTTTCCACATTCGGAAGAAGATTCTCTGAATTTGCGACTACAAGGGCACTTATTCTTATTCTGGCCGGCATTCTCATCGTGGCTGTCGGAACAGGGCTTCTGCTGGTCACCGAGAATGAGGCCGTCATGGAGAAGGGATTTCTCGGGGTTCTGTTCGAGGACGTGAGCGCCTTCGGCACGGTGGGGCTGTCGGTCGGCTCCTATACGCGGAGCCCGACAAGCTTGTCGCACGATTTCACACCGTTTGGCAAGATCGTCATCGCTCTGACCATGCTTGCGGGAAGGGTTGGCCCATTGACTCTGGGAGTCGCCGTAGTCCTCCGCCAGAGGAAAGAAACATTCGTGTACCCCGAGGGCCGAGTCCTGATAGGATAGGGGGAGCAATGCGCCAGTTTGTGGTCATCGGGTTGGGCAGATTTGGGAGTTCGGTGGCCAGAACTCTTGTGGAGAGGGGCTATGAAGTCTTGGCCATCGACTCCGAAGAAGAGAAGGTGGCGGAGATTGCCGACTACGTGACCCATGCAGTGCAGCTTGACGCCACGGATGAGAAGGCACTCAGGTCGGTTGGCGTTGCTGACATGGATGTCGCAGTCGTCTCTGTTGGTGATATTTCCGCCTCCATACTCATAACCCTGCTGCTGAAGGAGATCGGAATTGGGCTAGTGGCGTCCAAGGCGCTGGATTCGCTGCACGCAAAGGTTCTGCGGCGGGTAGGAGCAGACAGAATCATTTTCCCGGAGAGGGACATGGGTGTGAGGATGGCAGAGAGTCTCTCTACTCCGGGCATTTTCGACTACATCGAGGTTTCGCCAACCCACAGCATGGTAGAACTGATCACGCCTGAGTCCTTTCAGGGCAAGACGATGCGAGAACTGGACTTGAGAGCGAACTACGGGGTGAATGTCATAGCCATCAAGAGAAAGAAACCAAAGATATCGAAGGAGGGAGAGTCTGAGATAGAGGACGAGTTCATTCTGGGTCCGAAAGCAGACGAGCAGATTATCCACGGCGACCTTCTTGTGCTACTTGGCAAGGATGAGGACATAGAGAAGATTAGGAAACTATGAAGAAGCGCGGCGAGGAGAAGAGTCCACGGGAGATGGCGAGAGAACATCTTGAACTGGGGAAGTTCTATTTCCTCAATCAGAGATATGGAGAGGCGATAGAGCAACTGAAGAAGGCCTTGGGTTTCGATGAAGATGATGCCGACATATACTTCAACCTTGGGGTTGTCTATGAGGCAATCAACCAGGTTGCAGACGCCAAGGAGAATTTTGAGAAGGCATTGGACCTCCAGCCTGACATGAAATCTGCCCAGGAGCATCTGGACAGACTGGTCGGTGTCTAGTCCTTCGATTCATGGATTGACTGGCGAGTTTGTTCACTCAGGACTGGTGCCGGGCAGGCAACCTGAGGCAATCTCGTTCGAATCGAAGCACTGTGCTGGAGACCGCGATTCCCGGGTGGTCTCCGGGCCTGTGATTGTGAGGAGCTGGCAGCTTATGTCGATAACCGACAACTGAGTGGAAGGTTTGACCTGAATATGCGAACGTGCTTGTCATTGCGCCTGGATTCTCTCGCGACATGTCTGGCTCGCGAAGAGCGCAGGAGCCTTTGTGGGCGGCGAGCGACGATCTTGCGCCTGAGCTCTCCAACCATGGATGGCAAGCGAAGTCGCAATCTGCCTTCCCACTCGCAGTAGGAATTGAAGTTTCAGGGTTTGTCCCCGGTGTGGGGGATCATAGAGCATGGAAGCACCGAGACTCCTGATAGTTGAAGTAGACAAGATGATGGCCAACTTCCTCGCGAGAAGGTTCTCTGAGGTGTCTGAAGTACGTTTTGACGTGGGAATCACGTTCAGCGGCGAGGACGCCCTGAACATGGTCTCTTCGAGTCCTTTTGACGTTGTCCTTCTGGAGGCTGAACTTCCGGGGATTGACGGCATGGAGACTCTCAAGGGGATAAAGCAGGTTGACGGCGATACACAGGCCATACTTCTTGCTGAAGATCCATCCCCGGAATCGATCATGAGAGCCTTGAGGGAGGGAGCGTATGATTTTGTGCAGAAGCCCTTTGAGTTTGAGCAGCTTTTCGAGACCGTCAGGAATGCCCTGGAGAGGAGGGAACTACTCCTTGAGAGGAGGCGGCTGATAAGTAACCTTTCGGAAGCGAACGAGAAGCTGGCGAGAGACAATCAACTGCTTCTTGAATCGAGTAACAGGGCAGAGGCCGAACTCAAGTTGCGCCGAACCCAGATACGTGCCTTTACCTCGTATTTGGAGAGCTCGAACATGTT
>JBHIBK010000247.1:0-3244 GCA_046759065.1 Thermoplasmata archaeon
GTCAACATGGGCGAGGGCCCCTCTCTTCACGAAGTTCTACGCTAATGTGTTTGGTGTGACCCCGGCAGAGAAGATTGTGAAGGTGGACTTTGGGAACGAGAGAATCGAGGTCGAGGATGGACAACCAGCATACGTTGCTGACGGTCAACTGATACTGGACATGGAATCTATCCGCGTGTTGCGGGACCTACTCTCACACACCATTTCTGAGATGGAGAAGAAACAGAAGAAGGAATAATGCTGTACATGCCTCATAGTGGCCCTATGAGTGATGAACACATACGCTTAGTGCTCCAACCGTGAGAACCACGAAGCAGTTTGAGATAATCAGGAAAAAACATTATTAGCTGATGACCGATTCGTTCCTTGCATGGCATCTCTCGAGCCGGGGAGGCCTTTCAACGAGGCTAGGGGGTACATTGACCCTGTGTACGAGTCTCTGAAGCTCAGGGCGGAAGCCGCCGAAAGAGCGGTTCAGGCGACGAAGCATCACCTCAACTGCATGTCACTCAGGCGGAAGATCGCGGCCCTGGAGCTCAAGAAGGCCAAGTTGGAGGAGGAAAAGGCCCGTCTCATCGAGAGGGGCAAGTTCTACGTGGCCCAAGCGAACAACAGAAAGAGGGTACTCGGCAATTCCGAGACGCTGGCCGACCATCTTGCCCACGAGGTCAACAGAAAGCAGGACAAGGCCGCCCAACTCAAGAAGAAATGGGCGGGATGCAATGTGAAGATGAGCAGGCTCGAAACGAAAATCAAGGGTTTTGAGGAACAGGCGAAACGGGAGGAGGAGCTCAAGGACGAGAACATGGAAATGTGCAAGCAGCTCGAGATCCAGGCGATGAACTACGATAAGAGCTAGGCACCGTACTTCTCCGCTCTTCCCGAGGGATTCAGAAGGATGTTCATAAGGTCGCATCCCCTTGGGTGACCGAGACCTCCATTGGCGACCGAGACCTCATCGAACTGGTCCACTGGGTCGACCCTGATTCCGGGTCCGAAGACCATGAGCGGGACCGGATCCCCGCTGTGGTCCCCGACCTCTATTGGCGTTGAGTGGTCCGCGGTTATTGCGAGAACGGTCTCCTCATCGAGCCGGCGCTTCAGATGCCCCAGCATCTCGTCCAGCCTCTCAACGACCTTCACCTTCTCGTCGACCAGACCGTCATGGCCGCAGATGTCCGCCGCTTTTATGTTCACATACACGAAATCATAGGACTTCAAAGCCTTGACCGCCGCATCGGCTTTTGCGATCATGTCCGTATCAAGCCCGCCTGTCGCACCCTCGACCTCGAGCATCTCCATCCCCAAGGAAGTGCAGATTCCCCTCACAAGGGTCACGCCGCTTATCGCCGCCGCTCTCAGCCCATACCTTTCGCGAAAGGACTGGAGCGGTGTCCAGATGCCTGCACCCCTGGACAATATGATGTTCGCCGGGA
The DNA here is from genome assembly GCA_046759065.1 of Thermoplasmata archaeon. Lineage (GTDB taxonomy): Archaea > Thermoplasmatota > Thermoplasmata > RBG-16-68-12 > JAGMCJ01 > JAGMCJ01. The sequence goes on from JBHIBK010000247.1 coordinate 1,437, forward strand.
GCTTGCCCGCCTTCTTCCGCTCGAGATTGACAGGGTGGTCCTCCAGCTCTTCGTGGGAACGCCTCACGAACTCGTTCACAACGTCCGCGGTTTCCTTGGCGCCCTCCTCCAGCGGGAGGACTTCGAGCACCTTCTTCCCGGTTCCGTGAGGGTCCGCATCGGTGACCTTCCAGGACAGCCCCTGACCCCTGAGGACGAGTGCCGCCCTGTGAGCGGTGCCCGGCTTGAGGATTACGTCCGCCCCGCGAATGGTCCGACCGTCAAATGTGCGGGTGATTTCCTCCGTGCCCGACGTGATGCGACCCGCTCGGCGGTCGATGACAGTCATGTCATCATCCACGGTGGCGAAGTTGCATCGGAAGGCGACGTCTCCGGGCTCGAGCCTGAGTCCGACTCCCGCCGCTTCGAAGGGCCCCCGCCCGGTGTAGCAGGTTTGCGGGTCATAGCCGAAGATGGCCAGGTGAGATGTGTCGCTGCCAGGCCTGACCCCGGGCGCGATCGGGTCCATCAAGCCGCAAATCCCGTTCTCCGCGAACCAGTCAAAATTCCGCTTGTTGGCGACCTGCAGGGGCGTTTTCCCGCCCAATGAGTCGACTGGTCGGTCCCCCAGGCCGTCACAGATTATGAGAAGAATCTTTCTCACGACCGCTCGAAAGTTGTCCTATTAGATATTCCTTTCTATCGCCAGTCTTTGATGTGGACTACGCTCAGATGACAATTCACTTGGATTTTTCCTGAGAACCTGGCAGTAGTTCAAAATGGCTATTCAATAGAGCAGCTTGAATCAAATTGGGTCGCAAGGCTTTTCGCTGTCTTGGGTGCAGATACGCCGTTAGGATCGTCCAAAGAATTTCGACTCTTATCTGAGAATTTCATGATAGCCAAGAATCCAGCACGGTCCTTTCTATCCAGCTGGACTGAGATGTATCTCATTGCCGCGCTTCGCTCCGAGCTTGGCGGCCGCGCTGCCCTGGTTCGCTGCGACCTCGAGAAAATCACTGCTCGAGGCCGTCACGAGAATCTCGTTCTCTTTGACCCCGGAATATGTGCGCGAAAAGGAGGCCGACAGCCTCTTTCCTCCGGTCCTGATCTCCATTCTCTGGCCGAAGTCGAATAACTCCAGGACGACATCGATGGGGATGTTGGATATGAGGTTCCCGAAGGAGTCAATGTGGATGATATTCCCCTTGAGTTCCTTCCCGCGCGCCTCGTAGGTGCCGAAGTCCAGGTCGACCCAATCATCGAGGACCTCGCCTATCTTCTCGGGTGACACGCCCAAGGAAAGGTGGGCGGCCACGGGTGCGAAGACGTCCCTGCCGTGGAAGGTCGAGGACATTTCCTCGAGCAGGTATTCCCGTCTCCGAATCTCGAATACCCTCCTCATCCCGAGCTTCTTCGCGGCGGGCATGAGAAGGCCGTTGTCCGGTCCGACCAGGAGGTGGCTCTCGCACTCCACTATCACGCCCTTCCTCTCCGTGCCCACCCCCGGGTCGATCACACCGATGTGTACGCCCTCCCTGAAATTCTGGAGCGCGCTGTAGAGGACGTACGCGCCCTGCTCGATGTCCTGAGGTTGGACGGTGTGAGAGATATCCAGGATTCTTGCATCCTCGGCAATCGAGAGAATCACGCCCTTCATGGTCGCGACATATTCCCCAGGACCAAAATCAGTCGTGAGCGTGATCGGCTTCATCGTCGGTGCTATGTGGCGAGCGATATTCAATCTTTCGCTGGCTTGGGTATCGGTCACCCCCATAAAGCTTAAGATTCGTTCTGTCATCAGCCCTCCGTGGAAGACTTCGAAGAGA
>JBHIBK010000248.1:0-3239 GCA_046759065.1 Thermoplasmata archaeon
GAGAACACCTTCTTCGCTCAGAGGACGGACGTCTGGACGATTTCAGACCTGATAGACGATGTCATCGAGTTCCTCGCGAAGGAGGGTTTCATCGAGGCTGGCGAGAGGTTCAAGGCGACCTTCTTCGGAAAAAGAACGTCCGATCTGTATATCGATCCGCTGTCCGCCGTGACTCTCAGGGACGCCCTTGGCGGGAAGAGCGAGAAGGCGTTCGCCTATCTTCATGCGATCAGCGCCACGCCCGACATCCCGACGCTCTATCTCAGGCGGGGCGACTACGAGTGGGTGGAGGAGCTGGCAGCGAATGAGGAATATCTGGTCGAATACGATGACTACGAGTTCTTCCTTGCCGAGGTCAAGACCGCCGCACTTCTTCAGAGCTGGATCGATGAGGAGCCCGCGGACACGATTACCAAGAGGTTCGGCGTCGGACCCGGGGACATTCGAAGATGGGTCGACATGGCGGAGTGGCTGATCCACTCGATGAGGGAGCTCTCCAGGCTATTCGACAAGTCAAAGACGGGATTCTGAGCGAACTGATGCCCCGGATAAGGTACGGCGTGAGGAAGGAACTGCTCGACCTCGTTTCCATCAGAGGAATCGGTCGCGCCAGGGCCAGATCCCTCTTCTCCAGCGGATACAAGACCCTCGGGGATCTCAAGAAGGCCGATGTGGGCGGCCTTTCAAGGATACCTCTCATCGGGAAGACGATTGCCAGAAACATCAAGCTGCAACTGGGAGAACCGGTCGAGAAAGGAAGCGAGGAGAAGATGGAGGGGCAGTCCATCTTGCACGACTTCCAAGCGGAATAGCTTTATCTGTCGTGTGCAATTCATGACTTCCAGTCCTCGTCCCGTAAGGGATTTGAATGGAGGAGTTTCCAAATGGTTCTCATAGCAGGAGTGAGGGGAAGGGTCTCCAACTGCGAGGATATCCTACAGGCTGCCCGTGAGTTCTGCGGGTCTGAGGGCAGCGTTCAGCTCATGAGAGCCTCCATGGTATTCGGGCGGATTCACCTTGAGTCTGCTGTGGACCATGCCATCCGCTCCTTCGAACAGGGAAGGAACAGCTCGAACTCTCTCGCAACCGAGACTTTGCTCTACGCGTCTGGAATGAGACAGATCAGCAGGGCAATAGAGAAGATGGGGATCAAGGAAGGCGACTCGGAGATTGCTATCGTGGCGTTCAGGGATTTCGATCTCAAAAGGTTCTTGGGAACTGCGAATCTCGTCCAGGATGACAGCGTCCTCGAGGGCGATGCGGCTATGCTCCCCGAGTTCGGCCTTACCGAGGAAGAAATCGCCTCCGTTCCCGGGTCCAAGGTCCTTGACCTCGTCCTTGAGAAGGTGGCAATGGTGGACCTGCTCAAATAGAATTCTTAAATAGTCAGGGTTTCATGCAAACCCGAGCGGGGGTACCCGAGCCTGGTCAAAGGGGCAGGGCTTAGGACCCTGTGTCGTAGGACTTCAAGCGTTCGAATCGCTTCCCCCGCACTTCGTTCCTCCCACCGTTCTCTTGGCTCCCGCCCCAATGTCAGCATCAATGACCGCCGAGAGCTGGATTTCAATTACATGTAGGAGGAGGGTATTTGAGCACCTTCCTAGATTTCAAACTCGGTGGAGATTTATGTCTAGTAGGATTCGCCGAGCCGAGTTGCGCGCACGGAGACGGAAAAGAACACTCGAGTTTGTGGCCTTCGTCATGGTCGCGGTGGTTTTGGCATCATGCGTCGCGGCTTTGAATGCTGATCAGGCGTATTTGGCGGGCCGCAGTAACCTGACCATCTACGTTCCAGATCGGTTGTATACGGACATCCCCACGACGTTGCTTGTCCTCACGACGACCTCTGATGGTACACCCGTTGCCGATCAGGAGATCACGATCGACCTGATTACATCAAGCAAGGTTCAACAACTTTATGCGGGTCGGACCGGACCCGATGGCATCGCCCTTCCGCCTTTGATCGCTCCGCAAGGTGAAGAGGAGGGTAGGCTGGTCATCACTTCTGGCGGGGATGTTGTGGCTCGCACAGTTCAGCTCGCTTCCAGCGTACGCACATTCCTGTCCACGGACAAACCCATCTATCAGCCTGGTCAGACTGTGCACATCAGAACGCTCACATTCGAGGGGGAAGCCTCCGCTGTGTCAACTAGAGACGTGACCCTCAGCGTGATCTCGCCCGATTGCGATAGGATTTTCAGAAAGGTGCTGCAACCCAACGACTTCGGGATTGCGAGCTTCGACTATCCACTGGGATACATCCTTCCTCTCGGCGTCTATCGGCTCGAGGCGGATGTCGGAGGCTCAACCGTCAGCACTGCTTTCGGCGTTCAGCACTATGTCCTGCCGAAGTTCCAGATTTCTTTCTCCGGGATCAGAGGTTGGTATGCTGTGGGTGAACAGGTCGGCGGGGAGATTCTAGCTGAGTACTTCTTTGGAAAGCCTGTTCATGGTCAAGTCTCCATGCATCTCTTCTATGTGGAAGAGGAGTACGAACCAGTTGGAAGCACGAGCCAACTCATCGTCGATGGTCGGACGCTGTTCAGCATCGGGCCCAACTGGGACTCCATTCCTGACGAGCCGAAAGGCTACTTCGAGCTGAATGCAACTGTGGTTGATCAGGCCGGGCAGACGGAGACGAAGACCGTCAGATTGCCGGTCTCCCGATATCCCATTCTTCTCAGCGTCGTGGAGGACTCGAATGTATACGGAGCTAGGTCCACGTACTATGTAGTCGCTCGGTACCCGGACGGAACACCAGTTGCTGACGCTGATGTGTCCTACGCCCCTCCGGGATACTCACCCATGAGGACCAAGACGGATGAGAGAGGAATCGCATCCATGTCCTTTGACTTCAAACAAGACGGCACGATGAGGGTCACGGTGAGCAAGGACTCCGAGTCCTCTTGGGTTCGTCTATATCAGTCTGGCGGTGAAGGCGTCAAGGTAGTGTCTGACAAGTCCAGCTATGACGTGGGCAACATCGCTGAATTCGACATCTTCCATGAGGGTCCTTCATCGACACCCTGGGCCTACTTCGAGGTCTCTTCTCGCGGTTTCGTCATCTCGACCGGAAGAGTGGAGCTGCAATCTGGTCGCGGCTCGTTCACGTTGCCTGTGCGACAGGACATGGTGCCCCAAGTGCGCGTGAAGGTCCACAAGGTTGGCGCGGACCTGCACATCTTCGAGGACGTTCTCATTCTCCCCGTCGGCACTCTCAGCGATCTTGACATTGCGAT
>JBHIBK010000249.1:0-3232 GCA_046759065.1 Thermoplasmata archaeon
GAGGTCGATCCTGATAGTCGATATGGGCAAGGACGTGAAGGATCGGGAATGCCAGCTCAAGTACGACTGGGGATGCGAGAAATGCAAGCCCTGCGACATCATGTGCGGTCTTGGCGGGGCGGGAGCATTTTCCGGCGGGAGACTGAACCTGAGACCCGACATAGGCGGGGACCTGAGGGAGCTCGTGGAAAGCGACCAGGAGGCTTGGCATCTCGTGGACCAGGTGGACAGGGTCTTCCTAAAGCATGGCGGGCCAGAGAAGCTCCACAGACCGAGCGAGGGCGAGCTCGAGAAGCTGAGCCACAAGGCAGCATCGGCGGGAGTAAGGTTCCTGGACATACCCCAGAGGCACATCGGCTCGGACAACGCACCCAAGGTGATACAGTCCTTCGCCGAGGACCTGAGGAGACGCGGAGTCGAGTTCCTCATGAAAACGAAGGTCACCGATTTGCTGATAGAGGACGGCGCATGCCAGGGTGTCTGGACATCGAAGGAGATACCCGCCAAAACGGTCATACTCTGCCCAGGCAGGGTGGGGGCACCGTGGGTCGAGGACCTCGTAGCCAAGGGCGTCATGAAGGCACGATTCGGTCCCATAGATGTTGGCGTTCGTGTGGAGGTCCCCGCGATAGTCATGGACCCTGTCACGAAGGTGAACATGGACCCGAAGTTCCACATCCATACGAAGAGCTACGATGACTTCGTCAGGACCTTCTGCACCAATGCTCGAGGGTTCGTGGTGAGGGAGAGGTACGACGGCTTCATCGGCGTCAACGGCCATTCGATGGTCTCGGAGCATTCCAAGAACACCAACTTCGCTCTCCTCGTTAGGGTGGAGCTTACCGAACCTGTCGAGAACACGACTGTCTATGGCAAGTCAATCGCCGAACTGGCAACCACCATCGGCGGCGGGAAGCCGATCATACAGAGGATGGGCGACCTGCGGAGGGGAAGGAGGTCCAATCGGGAGCGGCTGAGGTCTAATCTGGTCGTGGCGACGCTCAAGGACGTCACCCCCGGGGACATCTCCATGGCGCTCCCGGGGCGGATAGTGACGGACATCGTCGAGGCCCTGGAGAAGCTCAATGAGATAATCCCTGGCGTCGCGGCCAACTCCACGCTGATCTATGCGCCCGAGATCAAGTTCTATGCGATGGAGGTCGAAGTGGACAAGAACATGCAGACGAGCGTGAGGAGCCTGTTCGCGGCGGGGGATGGATGCGGGCTGTCCGGAGACATAGTCAATGCCGCCGCTACTGGCCTGCTCGCAGGGAGGGGAGCGATGGAGGTCCTTGGCTGATGCCCGACCTTCTGAAAAGGAAGAAACCCAGCTCCTTGGATGGGGTCATAGAAACTGCGTGGAAGGAACTCGCATCGCGGGACACTGAGACCGTCGCGGAACATTCGCTCGGAGAGTTGAAGGAAGGGGTTCTCGAGATCCCATTCCTAGGGCAGCAATATCTCTTGGACTTCGATGAACGGGTCGTCAAGAGCGCAGATGGCTCGACCGCGAATCGGTTCTTCGCAACGCTCATTCTTCACTACGTCGTGGGCGTCGATGAATCCGCCCCTACTGGAGAGCTCGTCTCCTTCCGTGACTTCTGGGGCGGGGATGCCTACTACGGTGCGTTCGTGAGCAGAGCGATTCAGCCAATCAAGGATGCTTTTGCCGATTCCCCAGAGGAGCTTGAGGCTCGAGCGGGAAAGCTGGGAGGAAGAGGAATTGACCACGGCGACATCGCGGTTGAGATCCCGGTATTCCCAAAGGTCGCGCTTTCGATTGTCATCTGGAAGGGGGACGAGGAGATTCCCGGCTCGGCGAACATACTGTTCGACCGCTTGGCGGGGAGAATCCTGCACACTGAGGACCTGGCTGCTCTGGGGGAGCTGGTCGCTAGGATGCTAATCGGTCGTGAAGAGTAGCCCCTGCTCGCGTGGATTGGTGGCCGACCGAAGGAAGCTTTATCATTAGGCAATCATTTTTCATGGCGGAGTGGATTGATTGTACGCAGAAACTAGACCTCCGTCTGAACAGGCGATGCCCCCTCCCGTCACGAGGAGGCTTCACACGCCCGCGGGCCTGAAGTACGGAAGCTATGCGATGTTGCTGGGCATCATCTCGTCGATAGTCGCTTTCTTGATGTTATTGTCGCTCACCAGCATCGACTTCGATACTATCACCCAGGAGAATGTCCTACAAGTTCTTGCAGGACCGCTAGCACTCATATGCATTGCAGGCATCCTAGTCCTTGTTGTCATAATCTTCTATCTCCTCCTTCTCTATGAGATGTACGTGGGTAGGTACGAGTTCGGAGAGAAACATGCGACAAGAGTCTCCGCAGCGATAATCCTGATCATATTCGGAGTGATTTTCACGATTGTCACGGGATTCTTCGGAGGAGGTATTGGGACAGAATACACAGGTGGCCCCGATACATTCACCATTGACGCCGCGGATTTCAGGAACGAACTTGCCATCAGCTCAGGACTGGGGATTGTCGGCTCCGTTGCAGTAACGCTGGGCCTGGTCCTCTTTGCCCTTGAGCTCATAGGGAAAGAGAAGATATATCTTCTCTGGGTCGCGTTCGGTCTCACGGTTCTGGCGAGCGTGCTTGGCACTTTGGCTACTCTCATCATGCTACCCTCGGAAGGAACCCTCGAATTGCAGGACGTGCTGAGGTGGTCGGCCTACGCGGGCGCCTTCTCGGCCTTTAGCATCTTCGGAACGATAGTCATGCTGCTCGCGTATAGGATGACAAGGGCGAGGATACTCTCGGGGGAAGTGCTGCCAATTGAGGTACCGCCGCCAACCGTGCCGCCGCCCGCGTGGGGTCAGGAGCTGCCGCCCGCCACGGTGGAGGAGCCGCCTAAGTGGGACGAGCTCGAGCCCGCCAAGGAACCTGAGGAGTAGCTACTCTTTCCTGATGTAGACATCTCGGCTCGGGAACGGACTCACTATTCCCTCGCGCTTGAAGGCCCTACTTATCAGCTCCCGTATCTCACCGGCGTATCTGTTACGCTTGTCGGCGTTGTCTATCCAGAGCTTCATCTTCATGACTATTGCCGAGTCGCCGAACTCCTCGACCCGAGCATAGGGCATCTTCGGGCCCTCCTGGAGGACGTGAGAATGCCCCTTGGCCGCCTCGACCATGACCCGCTTCACCTTGTCAAGGTCCGAGTCGTAGTCGACACCGATCGTCAGGCTCAGGCGGTACTCGAGATCGGGCTCCAC
>JBHIBK010000250.1:0-3229 GCA_046759065.1 Thermoplasmata archaeon
CCGTGACCACGCAGCAGGTCCGGGACGCGGGCCTCCCCGACTTCGAGAAACACCAACTCGACGGATGGATGGCCCGGTATGGGATTGCTCGGCTCAGGGAGGAACTCAGGAGCGAGCTTGGAATTTGAAGGTGGATGAGTTCTTCCTTCATTCTCATTTTTGGTTATAGTGTACGGGACCGAAGACTGGGTCATGAGTCAGAAGCCTGGCTATCTGGAATTCTACCCGAGAGCCAGCGACTAACAGTCTGCTGGGACACCCCCACTCCTTTAGCTATCTCTCGCTGGCTGAGCTTCCCAGTATCTGCCATAGCGTACACGGTGTACCGTTTCTGTTCCCGGTCTACCTCGCGTTCTCCATCGAGGTATCGGAGGATTCCCTGGGCCTGGGCCACGCCACCTCCCTTGATATTCCCCACCTGGGAGAACAGGGAGTCCACGTCCAAGTCATAGGCCAGGTAGCTGATGTCCTGGGGGTCGTAGCGGATTCGTGTTTTGGGCACATCTCGGAGGGAACGATAGAAGTGGACCGGGCCGCGATGCTCGATGCGCACCACGCCAGGCGGGCCGCAGTAGAAGGCGGATCGTGCGAAGGACATGACTGTCGTGGGGACGCTCCTCTCTCGCTGTTCGATGAACCATAGGGTCGCATCGAGCTTCCCGATGACACGGGCCACCTTGTCCAAGCCCTGGGACTCCTTCCGCTGCGCCTGAGATCGCAACCACCATAAGCCACCCTCATCGAGCGTTACGAAGGATGGCGTTTCGCTCAGCCGCCGCTCGGCCAGAATCCGAAGGACTCCACTTAGGCGATTCTCATGATGGAGTCCTCCTGGGGGGATCCCGTGGATGTGGATGTTAGAAATTGCGTCCCATCCCTTCCTGAGCGCTTCCTGGATGGCGAGCATCCCCACATTCGTCTTGCCGGAATTCGGGCGGCCCACGCAATAGGCGAAGGCCCGCTCGCCCCCTTTCCCGAAGTTCGCAAGGAGGATATCGGACGCATAGAGATGCCAGGATTCCCGGCCCTGGGCCTCGCTCACGACTCGCGTCGCCGCGATAGAGGTCAGGCTATCCAGGGATTCCAGCTTGAGAGGGATGAGAAGGCGGCTGTTGTAGTCGATGGCCCCGAGGTCCTCCTCCGAGAGATCCCCCTCCGTCAATTGGAGGCGTTGAATATATGAGAGGACCGTTTCCTTCTGCTTTGAGGAGGGCCAGAAGGTCATGATAAAGTCCGAGACATCGCCCAGAGGGATGGAGCGATCCCGAAGCCTCCGCAGAAAGGTCACGGCTTCCTCCGTGGCCCGCTGTGCCTCCAGTATGCGGAACTGGGCAAGGCGGGTTTCTCGTCTTCCCTCTACTCCTTCCCTCTCCACCGCCGCCACCGCTCTCCCAGGGTCACTCGCTGCTTCGGGACAAGCCCGGCATAACCTGTGCGTATCACGATATCCAGACCTTTCGCGCCCACGGAGACGGTGGAACGCAGAAGTTTCTCTGTCAGGATTTTGGGGTCCTCCTCCTCTTGAGCGATGAGACGGGCAAGACGCTGCCACATTCGCCAGTTTCGGATGTTCGCCAAGGAATAGATACGGATATCTCCCTCGAGGGGGATGGCGATTTCTGCGAGAGAGGCGGGATCCTGCGGGTCGAATTGATGGGGGAAATCTTTGATGAGCCCGAGCTTCTCCAGATTCTCCTTTAGACTCCCACCATCCTCTTTCATCCGCCCACCAGGTTCAGAACATTCGATAGGATGAAGAAAATCAACCCCCCCGCCGCTGCGCCGAAGAGAAAGTCGCGCCAGTTCATACCTTCCTCCCCGCTTTCCACAAACTCCTTTAGTCGCTTACCGGATCCTTGCATACGCATCTGTTCGGGGGAGAAACGTGGGTCCTTCTCCGATGCGGGGGGGTGGGCCAGTCCTTCTACCAATGGAATACGGAAGGTATCATCCACGGAATCCACCCAGATGTCGCGCTCACTACAGGTGAAATGGCCTCCATCGAGAACGACACCTGTTTCCCCGACCGGACGGTCAATGAGGAAGTAGTCCTTGCCCCGGTTGCGATTGTAGTATTCCAGGATGACCATCCGACGTGGCCGCTTCCCACCTCTCGTCTTTTTGCTGAGCGCGCGAACCTGATCTGCAAGTGGACGCTTCGACGGGTCAATCCGTTCCGGCTTCGCTGGCTTCGCTTCTTTGCCTATCCTTTCTCCCTCCTCTCCCTCTCCTCGGTGAGAATCATGTATTCCTTCTGAATGACCGGGTTCAGTCCGACACTCTCCTTCCTCCCGATTTCCTTATCGAGTTGCTGAAGGAAGTCCTCGATGTCCTCGTTCTCCAGATCGGCCACCAGCTTGCGGAAGCGGGTCGTCTTGCCCCGGGCCAGCTGGGCTACGACTCGCATGGCGCGGAGGCGCTTCCAGCGCTTCATTCCGCCTCCTGCATATACTCAAACGTTCCAATCCAGAGTGCTCGCAGGAGGCTGAGGGAAAAGAGAATGAAGATTGTCGCGAGTACGAACAGAATAGTGGAAACCCACCACAGGTCAAAGGCGAAGATGCTGGCACCCTGGAAGTAGAGGAAGAACGCGATGCCGATGACCAACCCACCTATCGCCGCGTTCAGGGTTGTCTCCTGAATCCGGTTCATTCCGCCTCCACCACTTCGAACAGGACGGCATCCTCCTCCAGAGAGATCCTGTCCCCCTTGCGCCACACGGACACCGCGAATCTCCGTCCGCTCGTGAGACCCATTCCTTCCACGACCCACTTCGGGACCTTGACCCGTTCATCCGACTGGAGCTTGACAATGGGACGTGGGATGCGATTGCCGCGCAACGGGTCCGGGATATGGACAGATGTATTAATAATGTATCCTATACGGGACGTTCGTGCAATAGATATATGGGGGTATCTTATATCCGTCCAATCATGCCGCCCTCGAGGTGTTCGACCTTTGGCGAAAAGAACACAGATCGGCTCCCGAGGGTTGGTGGGAGCGATCATCGGGGTCTCGATTGGCCTGGTGATCGCCTTCGCCGTGCTGCCCATCGCCCTGGCGGATGCGGCAGACGCGGAAGTCGCCAACTGGGGAACGGCGGGGATCGCCGTCCTCGGGTTGTTCGGCATCGTGGCCGCGGCGGGCCTGATCTACTACATGCTGAGAGCCTTCAACGTCCTGGACTGAGACCCGTCCTCGGTACGTTGGCGATTCTCCTTCTGTTAGC
>JBHIBK010000251.1:0-3199 GCA_046759065.1 Thermoplasmata archaeon
ATTCTCGCCTGCTCCAGTTGCGCCCTGAGGAGGGCCAGCGTCTCCTCAATCGGGCTTCGCAGCTCGAGAGGTACGAGAGGTTGGGCCGGAGAGGTAGCGAGACCTCTGAGACGAGCGACAAGGTCGTCAATCCTCTCGATCTCTCGGATAACGACTCGGGAAAAATCCCCCTGAAAATCCTCGTCGGTGAAGCGTTCGGGCAGGAGTTCCGCAAAAGTCTTGATTGCGACGAGAGGGTTCTTGATCTCGTGAGCGATCCCCGAGGCTAGCGCCCCAATCGAGGCTAGCCGTTCTGCGCGTCGTTTCTCACCTTCCAACTCCCTCAGCCTGGTAAGGTCACTAAAAACAGCGACCGCGCCCAAGATCGTGCGCGAGCGATCATGAAGAGGCGAGGTCGAGCAGATCACTGGGGTCAAGTGTCCGTTAGCATGCTGGATTATGGTTTCCACCTGGGGCCGCGACCGCCCATCCGTCAAGGTAGCCTGCAAAGGTGCCGCCAAGGAGGCTGGTAGGTGCTCTGCTACATTGCCGGTGATATCCTGGGCATCAAGCCTCGTCATCCGCTCTGCAGCGGAGTTGAAGAGGGTCACCGTACTGTCGGAGTCTACGGCAATTACCCCACTCTCCATGGTTGCGAGTATGCTCTCAATATACTCGTTTACGAGTATGACCTGGCGGTAGAGTTGGGCGTTCTTGATGGCGATGGCCGCCTGGCTAACCAATGTGGAAAGGAGATCGAAGTCCTCGGAGAAGAATGGGTCTCCTGACAACTTGGAACCGACAACGAGAAAACCGGAAACCCAGTTGTCTTGGAAAAACGGGAAGGCAAGGGTTCCGCCAAGTATTTGCAGCTCCTGAATGGCCGGATTGATAAGAGAGTGCTTGGAATCTTTAGGCCCTTCATGGTGGATCAACGGCCGCCTTTCACGTTCAAGAAAAGCTGCGAGAGGCGAACTCGTGGAGACGATATGGCCAGTCGGTCCTTCCTCCCGCTCGGCGGCACGGATGAACACTTTGCGTGTAAACGCTTGATGGGACTCATCCCGCATATACACGGCAACTAGCTCGACCTTTAACGTCTTCGCGATTATATCGGTAATGTAGGACAGCAGAAAGTGGAGATCAAGAATCGTACTCAACTGTCGGCTCGCGACCCTGATGATACGCTGGTAGTCGTATGTCTGCCGGTAGAGGTATCGGTTCAGCGAATCCTGAATCCAATTCTTTAGCGGTTGGAACAAAATTGCCACCATGACCGCCATCGCTACTGCGGCGCCTAGAGGAATGTTCTCCAACCCGTAAGCCGTGGCTGAACTCCACAGCGCTGAGAGGCCCATGAAGACGGACGCGGTCACGGCAATGGCACAGACATAGACGACGCCCTTCCTAATGACCACCTTAATGTCCATTAGTCTGTAGCGGATGAGGGCGTGGGTGGAAAATGCGATGAGGACTAGTACGAACAGAGGGCCGTACCCACCAAAGACCGATGTGCCGAGGACGAGCGGAATGATGAGGTTGGTAGTAGTTCCACCTACGCACGCGATCAGCAGCCCTAGAAACAGGTACCGAAGCTGGAGGCGTTCAAGACCTGAGGACCGCTTAAGTTTTCGGGCTAACACGAAAAGGCTGAATCCGAGGCATAAGAAGAAATAGGCGGCGAAAACCTGATGGAGTGGACCGTAGACTGGTTTGATGCTGGCTTCGGCATACCGAAAGCTTGAGACAACCCATGGAGAAAATGAGAGTAGAGCAAATCCAGTGCTGGTAATCCCTAACAAAGTTAGGAGAGTGTTGGATGGAGATCGATGTTGCGACGGAAAGGATTTGGAGAAGCCGAGGAAGAAATAGGGAATGAAGCTCGCTGCGGCAAAAACCAAGCGGCCGGCAAGCAGTGCGAAGCGCTCATCCTCAACGCGATAGTACAAAAATGCGATGCCGATACTCCAGGCCGTCACTGAGAGTGAGAAAAGACCGAACCATCTGTTGGCCGTCCGCCGCGGATTTTTCCAATAGACGATAGTCCCGAGCCCAAGATTACAGAAGCTAAGGAGGAGAATACCTAGGAATTCTATGTTCACCGAAGTGACCTCTATGCGAACTGGTCCGCGCGGCCGAGGATCAAAACTGAGTGGGTGCCGCTCATCCCATGGGCGTTGATGAGAATATGTCGGATTCTACAGGACCTGGCTTTGTTCGGGACGTAGTCCAAATCGCAATAGGGGTCAGGATGCTCATAGTTGATGGTGGGGGGGATGATTGAGTCTCGGAGAGTGAGGCACGACGAAACGACCTGGAACATGGGACTAACTGCAAAAGATTGCCCGATCATCGATTTGATAGAGCTTACGGGAATGTTATACACGATCTCTCCGAAGACTGTCTTAAATGCCGTAGTCTCGGCACGATCATAGTCTGGCATGGCATTCCCATGCGCATTGATGTAGTCAATGTCGCCGGGAGTCAACTTTGCTTCTTGGGTTGCGTGCTGTATCGCCTGACAAAGGGCAGACCCCTCAAGATCTACCTTTCTCATGTGTCCAGACTCATTTGCGTTTCCGAAACCCAGCACTTCGGCATAGATGGGTGCTCCGCGATCAAGCGCGTGGTCTAGTTCCTCGAGGATGACACACCCCCCACCTTCTGCAAGGACAAGGCCATCCCGTTTCAAATCGTAAGGGCGCGAAGCTTCAGCCGGGTGACCATCCCACTTTGTGAGGACCCCGATCGAACACAGTGTTGCGAATGAGAATGGGAAGATGGGCGCTTCTGAGCTCCCGGCAATCACGACCCTGGATTTCCCTGAAAGGATCTGGCTGTATCCCCACTGGACCACATCGAGGCCACTTGAGCATGCCGAGGACAGCGTTATCGCTTGTCCTCTGAGTTCGAATTCGATTGCGACGTGACTTGAGGCTGCGTGAGGGGTGTATTCGAGACAAGTCCAGGGAGGGACTGACGGAAGCCCTTTGGACAAGAAGTCTATATGTGTGTTTTCGTACACGTCACCAGCTCCATTCACAGAGTTCCCGAAGCAAATATTCGTTTGGCTGGAAAGCTTGTCGGTGAACGTAATTCTCGAGTCTTCAATCGCCAACTTTGCTGCAGCAACGGCGAACTGAGAGAAACGTCCCATCACTTTAGCCTGGCGGCCGCTAGTGAAGTCGGTGGGGCTGAAGTTTTTCACCTCAGCAGCGAC
>JBHIBK010000252.1:0-3180 GCA_046759065.1 Thermoplasmata archaeon
ACTTCCAGCGCGGACACGTGGTCCCCGAGTTCTGTGTAGACAGAGCTCACTTGAGCAAGCGCGCTGGCGACTCCTACTTTGTGCCCCATGTCCTCAGCGATGGATAGGCTCCTCTGGTAGTACTTGAGTGCGGAGTCCATATCCCCTTGAATCTGGTAAGCGTTGCCCAAGTTGTACAGTGTCAGTATCAATCCTTCCGGGCCTCCAGAGGCTTCCCTCATCGCAAGGCATTTCTTGTAGGACCTAATGGCTTGATCAAGATCACCGAGATGATAGTATATGCTGCCAATGTTTTCTGCCTGGTTCATGATCCACATTCGATTTCCAATAGCTTCAGATATCTTGAGAGCCCGCCTATAATACTCCAGAGCCCGAGAGAAGTCGCCGCGCAAACCGTAGACATTCCCGATATTGTTCAATGAGCCTGACACCCCGTTGAGATCACTAATTGACTCCCTCATCTTCAATGCTTTGCGAAGATAGTCCAGTGCACGTTCCAAGTCACCATGACGCGTGAGTATGTTGCCGAGTGTGTTGAGAGAGGCTCCTATTGCACGTCGATCTCCTTTCGATTCGTGCATTGCGAGAACCTCTAGTAGGACTCTTTCGGTTTCATCGCATCGCCCTTCGTAGTAGTGAACCATGCCTATAGTGTGTAGTGCTTTGGCCTGGTATGTGGGGTCTTCGTTCGAGGCAAATGCATCCAGGGCGAGCTCTGCCCTTTCTGTAGCCTCTGAGTACTTGCCCCCATTGACTAGGGCTTCCGCCTGAACGGTGAGTAGTCGTCCCCTCTCGTCCTCGTCTGACTCATCCAGACCCTCCTCACTGGCTGCGAGAGCATCGTCGAAGAGGCCTTGATGTAACAGAACTGATGCGATTCTGCGCTTGCACCGTGCAATGGGCGCTCCGTTCTTTATGGCCTCAGATGATGACATGAGAGCCTCATCGTAACGTGCAGCAGCCTCAAGAGCATCGGCCTGCTGTTCCATGAGGTCTCCTCGTTCTTCGGGGGTAGCGAGTTGGATGGCCTCTCCCAAGAGGCCGACTGCTTCGTCGTTGGCGTGCTTGTCGAAGGATACCTCCGCTGCCATACGCAACTTCGCGACGGCACGCGAATCGCCTGATTTGTAGTAATGCTCTGCGACATCTTCGATGGGTCCACCCGCAACTTCGAGCCATTCTGCCACTTCCCTGTGATAGTTCTGACGGATCTCCACGGGCACGCCATCGTAGAGCACCTCTTGTACAGCTGGATGATTGAATGCGAAGCCTGAATCTGTTGGATGCAGGAGACCATGAATCTTCGCGATAGCGCCCAATCCGTTGAGCACCTTAGTCTCTTCTTCACTGGCGACCTTGGACACAATAGAGGCGGTGAATCGAGAACCACAGGTTGCCGCAACGTCAAGGAGTCGACGGTCTTCGTTGGGAAGTCGATCCAGCCGGGCCCTGATTACGTCCTTGACTCGTTTGGGCAGCGCCACCTTCTCCAAGGGACGCACAACGCACTTCACGGCGCCTCGCGTGACTATCTCCCCGTCCTCCTCAAGCCCCAACATCACTTCGCGGACGAAAAGCGGGAACCCCCGAGTCTCCCACCAGAGATCATCGAGGAAACCCTCCGACAGAGAGTGTGAACCGATGAACGACCCAACTAAATCTGCCAAGTCCTCGCGGGTCAATCCGTTCAGATCCATCTCATCGAGAGTCCCTTCCTGTTCCAACCCTTTCAATGACTCCTTAAGGTGAGGACGGGACTCTGCCTCTTCTGCACGGTAAGTCCCCAATATGGATACGCCCGCTTTCCGAGTGTTCCTGGCGGCATACTGAAGGAGTGCGAGGCTCGACGGATCGGCCCACTGAAGGTCGTCGACTACGACGCACAAGGGACAGCTCCGGGCCTTCCGTGAGAGACCCAATGTGATGTGTTCGAAGAGTTTGTTCTGACGCAGTTCCGGATCCTCCTTCGCATAGTCTATCCCTTCGTATATCTCGGAGTCTAGGAGCTGCCGCAAATGGGTTTCCGCGATGCGGCAGGGGTCCCCTTCCACAGACGCCTCACCACTGAGAATCGATTCCGCCTTGTCTCCCAGTGCCAGCAAATCTGCGAGGAACGCCTCATCTTCGTCGCCCTCCACTATTGCTCCCAAATGAACATCAGAACCCTGCCACAAGATTGATTTGTGCCCGTCTCGCCCAACAAGGATGAAGTCTCCGTCCAGTAGCCTCTTCTGGGCTTTGGAATCAGTAACAGATTCTTCAAGTGAAGATATCAGGTCGGAAAGGAGCTTCGACTTCGCACCCTCCCGCTCAACCTTGACCTTGACGTCTCCGTCGGCGGTAATGAGATACAGTCCGAGAAGCTTTGGCGGCGGGAGTTCCTTGAGGATGACATCGAGGCCCAGACCCTCCAGAACCTCCTTCCATGGATGGTACGGGACGACGGACTCCGCGAGAGCCGTACCGAACCCTACTGAGAATCCCTGTTTCTCGGCCTCCGCGGCAGCCTCCTGCAACAGACGGGTCTTGCCGCTCCCCGCCTCACCGCGAATGATGAGCAGTTCCCCCTCCCCAGTGCTCGCACGCTTCAGCGAGTTCTTGATGCGCTTCATCTCCTCCTCGCGGTCCACGAAACTCAGGCTCCCTGACACTGTAGAGGATGTCATCTTACGATCCTCCTTCATCTCTCTCCCCTCCGATGAAGAGCAGCTCCCTCCATTCCGGAGCGACACGGAATCAGTCTGACGTTATATAAAGCCTTATCGAGACTCCAGCCTGCAATTTCGAAAAGCAGTGAAGAGCTGTGCTATCATGGGGGACGCTTCGACCAAGGTTGCAGTGGAGTTGTAAGGGTTATATCGCGAATACGTGCTCTCAAGCCTGACTGCGTCGGATTCACTGGGCTACTAACACAACCTTCACACTATGTGTTAGCTGGGATACATTAGACTGCCTTCATATGAGGTCTTGAGAGGGAGGAATATGAGAAGAACTTCGAGCATGTTGTTGTGTGCGCTATTGATCTTGACCGCATTCGCTTTCTTCGGTCCGAGTACTGTCGTCACGGACGTCAGCGCTGAAATCGTCGAAGGAGAGGGGAATTGCTTCGAGATCACGAACAGTACGTACCTGAACGTGACGCTGTGCAGCAGTGAAGTTGTGAACGTCAGCCTGGAGTCC
>JBHIBK010000253.1:0-3173 GCA_046759065.1 Thermoplasmata archaeon
CGTCACCGAACGAGCATATGTAGCCTAGGTTGGGCCGAGATACGATCTCCTCAAGGCCCGCCGAGTCAAAGCCCACCACTGGAAGTCCGAACCGCATGGCCTCCAACGCAGCGACGGGGAGCCCCTCGTACAGAGATGTCAGCAGGAATAGCCTGGCCTCCGAGTAAAGCTTGTGCAGGGTGTCATCGGGTACATAGCCGAGGAATTCGCCTCGTACCTCCCACTTCTTCATGACAAGCTGGAGCTTCTCTCGTAGCTTCCCTTTGCCAGCCACGAGATACTTCATGCCGTCCTTCTTGATTCGGCTGAGGGCTTGAAGTGCCTGGTGATAGCCCTTCTGGCCGGACAGCCTGCCGACTGACAAGACCAGTGACTCCTCTGAGCGCACAGGGGAGGTACGGTCCTGCTTCTCTGGGAAACCTCGTGCTGGGTTACGGATGAGATGAATCCTGGAGTCCACGCCGTATCTGCATAACTCCTCTCGCACGCGCTCTGACACCGCCGTCATTCTTCCTCCCTTTCGCCGTCCAACGAGCCTTTCGACTTCTGTCTCGAGCCTGCTGTAGCCCATTCTGTGGATCAGGTCGCTCCAAGACATGAAGTGTGGGTGGCACCGCGTGTAGTATCTCTCTCGGAATCCGAGGGCCGTAGTGTGGAAAGTAATCACGGATTTGGAGAGGATCTCATCCCTGCCAGCTAGGAGGGAGAGGGTCCACATGCATGTAGGAAGGTGGAAATGGATCACATCATAGTATTCGTGCCTGCTTAGCGTGTAGCTGGCTGAGTAAAGGCCTAGGTGCAGGAGGTGGAACGCCCCAAGCCATGGCTTCCCCATCATTATGATGTTGTAGGAGCTTGATTTCGCGCTGCCTCCATAGGATATCACGTCGCACTGATGACCCCTCGTGACAAGTTCATTGCTGATGGTGTGAACTACCGACCCTACTCCCCCTCCGCTTCGACCGGTTGTCTCCCCCGAAACTTGAAGGATATTCATCTTTGACGCGCTGAGTCTCTCCCCGTCCACGTTGTTCAGATGAGGTCTGGCTACAACATCACGTTCTCCTTCGATCAGATGTAACCTAGGTCTCTCAGTCTCTCCTCCACTTCCCTCTCTGGGTGGCAATCCCCTAGGACCATGCCGATATCGCTTATCCCACACGCAAGGATGTCCTCTAACACGTATTGGGAAACCGCTTTGTTCGCCACGGGGATGAGCTGCTTCGGACCTATGCGAGACAGTGGCCCAACTCTCGTCCCACGACCTCCGTGGAGGATGATTCCCTTCATGGCTCGAGAAGTCTTCATGTTTATCGGGGAACTGACCTGGCTCCACGTGGACTGAGTCGCAACCGTCCGAACAGCTGGCGATCCGAGGCTTTTCTACTATTCTGGACTTTCTTCCTCGAAGGCCAGATCAGCGACAGATTCCTGAGGACCCAGACCAACGATCTGATCCGAGCTACACCCAGATCCGTTCGTCCCCGAGCTATGATATCTCTGACTGAAGAGCCTACGAAGTAGGCCAGAGAGAGGGGAAGGTATCGAACCAGACGGCTCCAGCCAAGATTCTTGATCCACATTCTGAGATGATTTCTGGTCGAATGGTACACTAGAGAGCTACCCTGCTGGGGTCCGGCGGAGCCTCCCCGCCAGTGGAGCACCGCAGCTTTTGGCGCGAGGACAATCTTGTATCCGACCAACCTCATCCTCCAGCA
The DNA here is from genome assembly GCA_046759065.1 of Thermoplasmata archaeon. Taxonomy (GTDB): domain Archaea; phylum Thermoplasmatota; class Thermoplasmata; order RBG-16-68-12; family JAGMCJ01; genus JAGMCJ01. The sequence goes on from JBHIBK010000253.1 coordinate 1,719, forward strand.
CAGATCAGTATCTTCGAAATACATGAAGAAGCTTGGATCGAAGCCTCCAACTTCCTCCAACACATCCTTTCTCGTCATCATGGCGGCCCCTGACGCCGCAAGGATTTCCCCCAACTCGTCAAACTGGCCCCGGTCGACGACTCCGTGGCCCAGAAGGTACTCCAGACCCATGGGATTGATGGCTATGCCCGCAGAGTCGAGCCTCCGAGGATCCCAAAGCGACATCAACTTGGCCTGCGCGGCAGCTATGGTCTCGTCCCGCTCCATCACGTCGATGAGTTCAGTCAACCAATGGGAGTTCACCCTCGTGTCCGGATTAAGGAAGACCACATAACCGCCTCGGGCATGGCGGACCCCAACGTTGTTTCCCCTTGCAGATCCAACGTTCTCGTCAAGCGGAATCATTCTGAGCCGGGGATCACCGGTACATCTTGATTTCACCTGCTCCACACTCCCATCCGTCGACGCATTGTCGACAACAATCACCTCAAAGCTGGGATGGACCGAGCTCAGAACACTATCCAGGCAGTCAACTATGAACTCAATCCCGTTGTAGTTCAGGATGATCACAGAGATCTTGGGGCTGTCGTGAGCCCGTCTCCTGTCAGTCATTCTCAGTCCGAAAGATGATGCATCTGTGACGCACAAATGACTTGGAGGAATTCGCTGCCCAGTCTCATACTCCGTGGACACCGAGCCGGACGAGTACCAAACAGGTCGAACCCATTTCCAAGAATCATGCGTGGCGCATCGGCGAGTGGTCTTCTCATGTACCCCACGACCTACACGAGACTGATTCCACCTCTCTAAAGCCTACTCAAAGGATGGTCGGTGACCCGATGTCTGGAGACTCTCAGAGGTACACAGTATCTGGACGCTCAAGAGATCAGGGCAGTGCAAAGCAGCAGGCTTCAAGGAATCGGCCTCCCAGAACCACCCCGACCATATAGAGACTGAAGACATGATGCGTCTTGAGTCCGCTACGTTTCCAGCCAGGGCGGTTTGTACGGCACCTCGCTTGTCACATAGCGGTGCTTGCCGCCAGGGAGAGGCGGGATTCTATCCACTTCGATGAACTCAACCTCCGCGGGACCCAAGATGCCCAGCGCCTTCCGTGTGATGATGTTCGCATGTTTTTCCCGGAAGCCCTTCATAGGCACAACTAGGAACGTGAAGTGGTCGTAGTCTCGCTGCACAACGCTGTACTGCCACACCGGCATCCCCTTGAAAGGGGTGGAGAATACCGCCGCGATGAACCTCCCACCGCGCCTGGCTATCAGGCCTTCCAACTTGCCCTCCACGGATGCCAGAGTTGTGTGGGCTCTACCACAGTCGCATTCTTCCCGTATCCCCGAGGCGACGTCTCCGATGGCGTACCTTATGAACGGCATGCAGTAGTTGACGAGAGAGGTGACCACCACGTCGCCGAGGCCGTCGCCTCCCTGCTCGATCAGC
>JBHIBK010000254.1:0-3163 GCA_046759065.1 Thermoplasmata archaeon
TCAGCGAGATCATAGAAACCTTGGGCGGGAGAAGTTAACCTTGTTCATGGTTAACTCGCAGACATCGCTTGGAACTGCGGTCTCTCGCATGACTCCGAGCGCGGGTGAGGACGGAACGAAAAGGGCAACCCCAGCGCTTAATCAGTCAACCAGCAGGATGCATCGAATCAGATTGCACCTGATTCTGTGTCGACTCTCTCCTGCCAAAGAACTTGTACCCGGCATAGCCCAAAAGAGCGACAACCAATCTCGTGAGGGACCAGAGATTGGCCTCCCGCTTGAACATCTCAAAAGGCCTGTAATTCCTCCACAATCCCCCGTGCTTGAGAGTCAACTGCTTTCTTCCAGCCCCATTCCAGAATGCCTGTTCGTAGAACCTGTAAAACGTGGGACGGGTCCTGTGATACACTATCGCCTCCTCCTCATGATAGATCCTCGCCCCAGCCTCCACGGCCCTCAGATTGAGATCTATGTCCTCGGCAGTGACGAACCAGTCATCGAACCCGCCAATCTTGTTGAAGAGCGATCTCCTGTAAGCGAGATTGTTGCTCGGAAAGGTGATGTCGAACCCTCTGTATATCAGCTCCACCCGCTCGAGGTCCTCAAAGGGTTGGTAGCCTATGTTGATTGTCTTCCCTGCCACAACCTCCCAATCGCCAAGTGACGTTCTCATCCTTCTTATCCAGAACGGATTTGCGATGCAATCGGCATCGATGAACGCAACAGCTTCACCTTCGCTCCTTTCAACGGCATAGTTCCGGCTCCTCCCCCTCGTACCGGCCTTTTCCAGCAAGCGAATGAAGCCGTAGCGCGACATATACTCTCTGACGATATCCCGTGTGGAATCTGTGCTCCCCGCATCCACGACGACGATCTCTATGGGTTGCTCCTGATTCACCAAGCCATCAAGAAGATGTCCTATGTTCCTCTCCTCATTTCTGGCGGTCACGATTATGCTTATCAACATTCGAGCCGTCCCTAAATGTAAGGGCTATATATTTATTGAGAACGCTGTGAAAAAGAATGCTAGCCAGGATTCGCGTTTCGCCTACACGCGACCTAGGGTCAGCACGCGAGAATCATCTATCTGGCCAATCCCCCCATAGCTCGTCGAGTTCTGCAATGGAGTGAGCATCGCTTCCAGGAAGAATCGGGACACCTTCGGATAGGAGCAGGGAGCGAAACTCCTCGTCCGGAACCCCATACTTGAGATTGTGCTCGAACATCTTCCCACTCCGACCCGCCAGAATCGCAATCTCCTCTTTCAAATACCTCGGAATCTCCACCATGTTCGATTTCATGATGTTTCCAGGATGCGCTATTATGTTCGCAGCTCGATTGGACAGAACTGCCTTCATTGATACAGACCAATTCTCAAGAGCTTCGGTCTTGTACTTTCGAATCTTGCTACGCGGCATGAATCCTTTCGTCCGAGGAACCATGTGGATGGCGGCGAAGACAAAGTCAGCACGGGACACTCGGCGCGGGTCCGCATCTATCCTCCCGCTCAGGTCCAAGACCTTCGCCTCCACGCCCGAGAGGACCTCTATCCTGTCCGAGAACTCCTTCTTGAGGCCCTCAATCTCGTCGAAGAAGCCCTCCATCCAGTCAGCGGCGAACGTAATGTGATCGGTTATGCAGATGCTGTCGAAATCCCGAGATATGGCATGTTCGACAATCTCACGTGGGGAATCGAGCCCATCAGAGAAATCGGAGTGAATGTGGACATCCATCTTTGTCAAAGCGTATCCCACTACTAATCTATCTGGCTGGCTTCCAAATCTCGGTATAACTCGATGAGTCTCTTCTTCATTATGCTCCAATTGTACCGTTCCCTTGCTGCTCTCATTCCGTTTTCAGCAATCCTGTTGAGCCTCTCTTCATCTCCTAACAGCTCGAGAATGGCGTTTCTAGTCTCATCCAGGTCGCGAAATTTCACCACCTTTCCGATATCCTCCTCCTTCACGATTCTGGCATCTTCCGTGTCCTCTGTTACGATTATGGGCTTTCCCGCCGCCATGGCAATAAAGAGCCGGGTCGAAATGGCCACCTCGATGTTAGTGTAGCTTGGATCGTTTGTCATGGCGGCAATGATATCAGAAGCGGAGAAATATTCCAGCAACTCCCCAGGACGTATCCAACCTATAAAGTCAACGTTTTCAGTTTCTTCCGAGAGTTTCAGCACTTTGGAGGCAAGACTTCCCGTCCCTCCTATAACAAGCTTGACCTCATTGCTCTCAAGTTCCCCGAACATATCTATGACGGGCTCCAAATCCCTGGAGGGCTCAAGCATACCCACGAACAGGACAATCCTGCTTGCATCGCCCAACAGCTTCTCCCTTATCTCGCGAACTCGCTCCTCGTCTGGCTCGCGAAGGTCTTCACAGTTCATGATGAGTTTCGGCCGTTTGGCTCCATACTCCTTGAGATAGGCCTCGACCTGAGGAGTGACCGTAATAACAGCGTCCGACTTCGGAACGACCATCTCTTCGATTATCTTCACAAAGTTCTCAACCCACGGCGGCACGGATTTCCTTATCATGCCCCAATAGAGCTCGTGGGCATCATAGACCAGCTTGACGGATCGCAATCTGGCCAGAGGCCACCCCAGGACCAGTGTGTCCAGGTCATGCGCGTGGACGACATCAAAATCGAGCTTCCGAGATCTCAGCAGACTCCTCAGCAAGAAAATCGGGAGCTTGATCATCATGTCCAGGGGACTGTCGTATCCGGCCCTTGGCCCGGACCTGAAGACCTGAATTCCATCGATGGTCTCTTTGACTCTGTGAATTCCTTCCCTATCCCATGCAATGAGGGAGACCTCGTGCCCTTCCTCTCTCAGCGCCCCTGCTTCCTTTTTGACTCTGTAATCGGGTCTATACGGGTTTGAGAGAAGCATGAGAATCCGCATTCAGACGTGAACAACCCTTGACGCTTTTAAAAGTTATCGAGAATGGCTTCCCAAGGGTTCTGATGATGCTGGCGACAGCTTGAACAAGGAATCTGCTCCCACACTGCATTTCTTAGCGGGGACGCATATGGATGCCGTAGCGTCCAAGAACCTGCAGCAGTGTACGAACAACGTAATTCTGACTGTGAATCTTGTATCTCCTCGCAGACAGATCTAGAAGGCCAAAGAACTCCTTCCATCTATGCCAAATCG
>JBHIBK010000255.1:0-3162 GCA_046759065.1 Thermoplasmata archaeon
AACCATATGAGTTCTGGTATGTGGGCTGCTATGCCTACTCGTTGCCATCGTACATCCCGGCCGCAAGATATACCATCACGGTGTATGTCTACTGAGGAGCCGCGACGATGACTCAAGGCGGCCTCGGAGAACTGGGGACGGGATGTGAGTAGAGCGAGGATCGAGCGTCTCGTAGGTTGGACGAAACGCCACCTTCCTCCCATCCTTGCCCTGACGTACGCCCTCGGGATGCTCGCCGCTCAAGCGGCGTATTGGTCTGCCGCCAACCAATACGTCTTTTGGGACGCGGAGGGACGGCCGCTCCTCCTGCACGGCACGCGCCTCATCCCGTGGCCGGTCGACGTCCAGCACCACCCGGCGCACGACATGATTCACGTGGACGATGAGATGCCCGAATTCTACATCATCTGGCTGATGGGCACCGGTCTCTATCTCGTGGTCGCGGCGGCCTTCGTGGGTGGGCTAGGCGGCTTGGGATGGCTGACGGGCGGCCTAGTAGTCAGGCGGGACCGCCACAGGCCGCCGTCTACACGCTTCTGAAATCCCTGGGTTCGAATACCCGTACACAAGGACAGAACGGAGAAATAGCGATTCACCGTTCCCTCCTCGCCCATGTCGGCTGGCGGAACACCTTCCCCCGCTTCCTGGGAGCCGAAGTGGCTCTGTGGGAAGCCATCCACCGGCTTCTCTCCTCGAAGGCCTCGGACCTAGGTTTGAAGGCCGCCCAGGACGCGAAGGATCTGGGCGACATGATTCTCGGCTGGATGGTTGAACACGGAAGGGGTCGATCACTCGTCTCTCTCAACGCCCTATGCGACATTGGACGCCGGACCTTGGGCTTCGAGAAGCGTCATTGGATGCAGGCGCTCCTCAATGAGATTGAGCAATGACCCCCTGACCCGGTTCCGCACTCGAAAGGTGTCGCCGTCGATGACCTCCTGAACCTTGCGCCTCATCGACTTCTTCTTGGCCATGATGGTCGTAGGAAGGTACTTGAGCCTAAGAACCCACGGTAGGGGTGGCCGAAAGTGGCTCGAGAGGCGGCACGAAGCGGCTCAGTATTCTCCCCGCCTCTCCTTTCTCCGGGGGAGGGGGCACAGACCCAATCCGCCACTTGTCAACTGGGGCCCTTCCATCGAAGCGGCCATGAGATTAGCAAGGCGCCACCGACGATTAGGGCGAGGCCGATCGTAAGGAGAGGCCATATCAGCTGCTGAAGCTGGGGCGAATAGACCCTCGTGGGGGGCCCATACAAGACGTAGAACAGGACGCCCGCCCCTACAATGACCAACAGGATCCCCAGCGCTTTCGGCACCTCTGATTCTTCATTCAGGAACTCAATCCCCCTCCTCCCACCGACGAATCGACGAGGCGATAGCCAAGCACCTCCTCCTTGCTACGTCGTGCCATTTCTTCGTCGCAAGATGAAGAAGACTACCAAGGTCAACAGAGCAGCAACCCCGACGCCAAGGGGAAGGCCGATGAAGCCCATGAATTGAATGAACAGGTTCGCGAAGACCAAGTTGCCTATGGCGAGTACGAGGGAGAGCCACCCAACGAGCCCCCAGGAGGATTCCTCGTGTCCTGTTTCAGCCATCTCGCTCGCCTCCCCTCGGCCTCCCCTGCCGTTTCAGGACTCGGTAGCGTTTCTCGGCATGGTAGACAGAAATGCCGATTAGGGTGACTCCTGCGATAAGCGGCAGGACAAAGAGAACGTGGAAAGACCAAAGACCAACCGTGCTCAGGAGCAGGACGAAGCCTATCCCGAAGATCCAGTCCCAGCCGTCCCAGACTTCCCTGGACAGCCACGAAACACGAGCCATCCCATCCCTCCTCGGTCCTCAGGCTACATCACCATTTCGACATGATTCTCAGCCTTCACTCTCCATGCCATCTCTAAGCACTGTTATCGCAATTCCTACAAGGAATATACAGAAAATTCTCGTGGCTACGGGCTCTCATCGTGACAGGCAGTCTCATACTGTGATGGGTGGTCAAACACGGCATCTCGGGCAATCCCTCGTTCCTTCCTACCTGTTCTCGCCGGCGGGGCTACGTTGGCGGTTGTCCTGATCGCCTGGTCCATCCTCCCGTTCACGATACCGCCGGACTGTCCGATTCCGGTCCCTCCCATCCGCCTGAGGATGTTGGCTGGCAGTGGGGAGATGGTCTTCCAAGTCTCGGATTCGGACTTCTTCCCCGAACCGAAGGTCTCTGACCTCGCCTACGAGCTCGCGTTCTACCCGGAGGGCACGGACCTTCTCGGACCTGGAGAACTCTTCGCGGCGGGACCCCTCTCCTCTCTGAACACAACCGGCACCTTTCAGTTCCACGATATGGGAGCGGAGGGCGAGTTCTCTCCGGGCAACGACTTCTTCATCCTCAAGGACCCGCCCGGCTACAACGTCCAGTTGCGAATCATCGACGAGAACGGGACGCCCATTGCCTGGAACCTGCTCTGGTGGTGCATTTGAGACTCATGTGGCTTGCTTCCCACAAACGCGTTCGGTGGCTACCGAGGCTCAATCTCCTACGGCAGTGATGCGAGGGCCGTGCCCGGCCTTCTTCCTCACGGCCATGATGTAGTAGGCACCAATCACAATCAACAACGGTTGCATCCAGAGGAGAACGGTCCAGACGGTGAACCTCGAAATGTCCCACCCTGGGGCTAAGCCGAGAAGAAGAGCCACCAAGTAGAATGTTCCATAGAAAATAAGGTAGCCAACAATCACGTAATGCCATCGACCCACGGCCACACCGTTCGTATCGGCTTGCCGAGCCACCTCAAGCACCTCCAGAGTCTCGCTTTCGGAACCACAGAAACAGAGATGCGGCGACCGCGCCACCTGCAGCCACAGGAATCACTACGATCAGTAGGATGCCGAAGGGCCCCGTCGGACTGAAAGCGCTTGTATCCACCGTGAAGTCCACGGTCTGGGACTGCGAGTTTCCTGCACGGTCGACGGCAACGATTGCAATTGAGTGGGGGCCATCCTCTACACCCGAGAAGGTGTAGCCGGTCGAGGTGGCGGGAACGGCTACACTGTCCCCCCCCAGGAATAGTACCTCGTAGTGATCGATGCCTGAGGTCGCATCCTGCGCCTGCCAGGTGACCTTCACTTCGCTTGACGGGATGACGCTCTTCGCGGCAGGAGACGTGAT
>JBHIBK010000256.1:0-3158 GCA_046759065.1 Thermoplasmata archaeon
GACATATCCGAATTCATCCGGGATGGTAGGCTCAAGATTACGAACTTCAAGGAGGAAAACCTGACCCCCAATGGGTACGATCTAACGATTGACGAGGTTTTCGTCTCGGGTGTCGAGAGGACGGTGAATGAGGGCAGGGCGGAGGTCCCCCCCCAGACCTGGTTCGCCATCGGTACGAAAGAGAGGGTCGAGCTGACCAAGGACATCACCGCGCAACTCTGGATAAGGACATCCTGGGCAAGAAAGGGCGTCATGGCATCCTTTGGGAAGGTCGACGCCGGGTTCGAAGGGAACCTCACACTGTCCGCCTTCAACTCTTCCAAGGAGGTAATGGACGTTCCGATAGGGGAGACATTCGCGCAAGTGGTCTTCGAGAGGCTTGAGCGGCCCGCAAAGAAGAAATATGAAGAGAGGTCCGGCCACTTCCAGGGTCAGAATGGAATCACCCTCAAGAAACACCGATGACCCCGTTTTGTCCAGTCCCATTCAGAGTTCCCGTCCAGGTCCGTTGAGCCAAGGACCCGCAAAAGATTTAAGCACGAAAGGCTGTTATTCCATATGGTTCCCAAGCAAACCATCAGCAGGATTCTTGAGGAGTATGACGGGGACCTGATGATATCCACCATATGCTCGCATACCAGCCTTCAGATTTTTCATGGTGCGAAGAAGGAGGGTTTCAAGACACTTGGAATCGCGATAGGCGACATTCCAAAGTTCTACAGAGCTTTCCCGCTCGCCGAGCCTGACGAATTCCTCGTGATAGGTGAATATTCCGAGGTATCAGACAATGTGGACGACCTCATCTCCAAACACGCGGTTCTGGTTCCCCACGGATCGTTCGTGGAGTACGTGGGGTCAAAGGTCTTTGAGGACCTCGAGGTCCCGACTTTCGGCAACAGGAGGGTTCTCGAATGGGAGTCCGACAGGAAGAAGGAGAGGCAGTGGCTAGAGTCCGCGGGCATCAAGATGCCGGCTCTGATCGAGAAGCCAGAGGACATAGACAGACCGGTGCTTGTGAAGTACCACGGTGCAAAGGGCGGAAGGGGTTTCTTCATCGCAAAGGACTATCATGACTTCAAGGTCGGGATAGACCTGAACCAGCCCTACTCGATACAGGAGTACATCCTTGGAACGAGGTACTACGTGCATTTCTTCTATTCACCGATAAAGGAAGAGGGCTATCGACTGAGCAAGGGTTCCCTCGAGATACTGGGAATGGACCGGAGAGACGAGTCCAACATAGATGAGATGTACAAACTTGGTGCACAGGAATCGCTTAAGAAGCTCGGCATATTTCCGACCTTCATTGTCACTGGGAACGTTCCCATAGTCCTGCGGGAGTCCCTGCTACCGAAGGCCTTTGAGATGGGTGAGGAGGTTGTCGAGCGGTCGATTGAGCTCTTTGGCGGGATGGTGGGCCCCTTCTGTCTCGAGACCATTGTGACGGACGAGCTGGAGATCAAGGTCTTCGAAATATCATCCAGGATTGTTGCCGGCACCAATCTTTATACAAGCGGATCGTCCTATTCCGAGTACCTCGAGGAGAACATGTCCACGGGTAGGAGGATAGCGAGAGAACTGAGGATGGCACTTGAGCTGGAGAGGCTCCCTGAAGTGACCAGCTAAGGTTTCTGGACGCCTCCTGATTTGCACAACGATTCTCACGGAGAAAGAGTTTTAAGGAGGCAGGGCATAAAATCATTTGAAGTAGATGGTCCTCCTCGACAACCAAACCATAGCTCTCCTTGTCATTCTGCTGGTGTTCATCTTTGTCATCCTGATTGAGGTGAGGTTCTTGCGGAAGAGGCGGATGACGAGGAGCAGGAAGGCCCCCCTCGAGGATCAGGCCTTCAACGCGCTCCTGAATGCCAGAGCGATAAGCAACACTCTAGCCAGAGATGGAACGGACCTGAGAGGCGTCAATGATGTTCTGAGCCAAGCCAACCAGAGTCTTGAAAAAGGGGACTTCCGAGGCTCTCTTGAACTGACCGATTACGCCAAGGAGATGATGAAGACGGTCAAGGCGAAGTCCGAAGCCGCCTTCGAACCGGAGGGAACGCGGGAATTTGTCGAGACGGAGCCAACGACCAAGGAGGTTCTCAAGAAAAAGTTCCCCGAGAACTACTTGGAGGCTCGATTCTCTCGATCTCTGGCGGTTGAGCTGTTACAGAAAGCCAAAGATGCAGGCTTGGACCTCTCGGACGCCGAGCGACTACTCAGGCTCTGCGATGATTGCGTGAATGAGGAGGATTACACTCACGCGTTGTCATACGCGATTCAATCAAAGAAAGTCGCGGAGGATGCACTGTCCACGGTCTCGCCTGAAGTCGCCAAGGTGGAACAGTCGCAGACCTGTCGGTCATGCGGAGTTGAAATCCTCTCAGGAGATATGTTCTGCAGAAAATGCGGGACCAAGGTCAATGCTGTATGTGATGGCTGCGGGAAGAAGCTCGAGGAAGGCGACGCCTTCTGCAGAGCCTGTGGCGCTCGCCTTGAGTCCTAGGGTCCAATCCCATCATCCAGCTGTTTTTTCATCTCCTTCTCGAGACTGATTTCCTGTTCCCACTGTTCGAGAGTGTCCAAGATTTCTTTGAGCTGTCGCAGGCAATCTATACATATCCACTTCTCCCCGACCTTCTTCATCGGGGTCCTTCTGTAGAATATCTTGTCACAGAAGGCGCAGACGTTCATGTCCTTTGTCCTGTGTTCCGTGTAGGCCTCCATCTTCCGGCCTTCGACGATGCTCTCTATAATCATCTTCCGCTTTTCGTCCTTGCTCAATTGAGGTGTCCCCGGTTTCGTCAGCTCAGCCACCAGAACTGACAGCTGGCTAGTTTGTGATTATCTCAGTCTATTAAAATGTTTCTGGATGCGAAAGCGGGCGGGATTGTTAGAAACCATTAAATAAAGTCCCTGTGGATTCTTAACAGGGTGGTGAGATGAAGAAGGAGCCCGACATGGACCAATACATATCAAGCTACTATGGTGAGCAACAGGTTGCAGCGGTCATAACCATCAAGGTCGACACGAAGGAGGCGGACGAGGTAGCCACGCGGATATCGAAGTTCGACATAATAGAGGACGTCTTTCTCGTAACGGGTGATACAGACATAGTCGCCAAGGCGAAGTTCGACAGCTACAAAGGGCTCAAAGATTTC
>JBHIBK010000257.1:0-3147 GCA_046759065.1 Thermoplasmata archaeon
GAAGACGCTATCGCGTGCGCCCCCACTCAAGATGAACTCGGTGATCGCGTCCAACTGGGTGGCGTGAATCACCCGCATGGTGTTGTTGTGGACGTACACCCGGTCCGAGAATTCGATGTCGACAGCGTTGGAGTCCGTGTTCGCGGCGATGGCTTCGAAGGTGAAGTTGTTCCACGTGATTTCGACCGCGGGGACGGGGGCGATCGGTGTATGCTCGACCTGGCTGCTGAGGACCTCAATGCCCATGCAGTTGCTCAGGACCGACCGGGGCATGCACTCGTATCCGATGGTGTTCGCGAAGAACCGGATGTTCCCGTAATTCATGCGAGAAATCATGACGGCCCCGTCGTCCACCTGGATGCCGGTGAACGTGTTGTGGCTCACGGTGGAGTTCGGACCGACCCACATGTGTTGTCCGTCGAGGGCCTGTCGCGCGTTTACGTTCTCAAAGACGTTATTCACAAGGGTGCTGGGAGAGTCCCTCAGGTCCCAGGTGCCCCGGTTGAACGTCCCATTGCGAATGGTGATGGAGCCTGCGACCGATTGCACCCTCCAGTGATTCCCATTGGTCGATTGAATCCCGCCACCCTGCAAGTCGAGGGTGGCTGATACGATCAACTCGTACTCGCCATCGAAACTGGGACTGAAGGCGATGACGAGATTTCGGAGGGTGAGGGGGGCGTTGACCACCACGTCCCCGGTGATGGTGAGGACCCCGTTCTCCCACGTGGTGGAACTGGTGATGGTGCAAGTCCCGACGTAGGTCTGGTTACCAAAGCTGCTCGTGCTCTCGGGACACCCCGTGTTCGCTTCGGCGGGTCTGATCGATGGAACGCCAAAGGCCAGGAGAACGAAAACCGCCACGATCAGGCCCAGGAGGGCGGGGCGCGGAGCTCCTCTCCTTCGCCGTCCGGGGTTCGGATCGCTAGATCGTCCTTTCCTGGCGGACAACGGTGGGGCAGCGACTGGTTTTTTGACACTTCGAGGAAGCTGGACTGAGCTATTAATATACTCCGTTCCCGATAATGATTCTGCAGGAGCCGTGCTGTACGGCTCGTCGGACCCGAGCCGTAGTGTTCGCAGCGTGATCGTGAAGTCCGTCTTCAACGGTCAGGCTCCTGCGTTCCCCCGCTGGAATCCCTGGGACTGCGGGGTCTTAATGGTTTTGTGACGTTCTTGATTTCCCGAAATGTCAAAAAATAACCTGGATTGGTCCCGGGAATGTCAAGAATGACCCCCCGGCCAGGCCCCATTGAAGGGCCAACTACTCTCGGTTACAAATAGGTTCAGCCTATACCGCCGCTCCCTTGGATCGCGTAGAGTTCGGTGGACCAAGCGGGGCTTGTGAGCTCTCGATTCTCACATGTATCCGAGCTGCCTGAGGCGTTCCATGAGGAGCTCCTTGTCCTGGGCCCGGCCTCCCCGCTCTTCCGTACCCTCCAAGTCCTGCTCCCAAGCGGGCGCGTCTCCCACTTTGACGGAGTCGTACTTGCCATCGATGGATCGCCAGCCTTGCTCGTAGAGCGGGTGGAGGGGCAAACGGTGCTTGAGCGTCTCCATCCATACCTCACGTTCCGTGAAGTGAAGGATTGGATGGATACGCGCGTGAGGAGGTTCTTCCCGCGGACTGATGAACCGTTCGCGGGACCGTGCCTCATCCTCGTCCCATCGGATTCCCGTGACCACCCCGTCGAACTGATGCTCCACGATGGCGTCGTTCATGGGGACGGTCTTCAGCAGGTGGTTCGTAAGAAGATCTCCCAGGGAATAGGGGAAAGTGGCCCTCCCATACCCGGTTCTCTCGGCCTCCCGTCGGTTCTCCACCGAAAGCTCGGAGATTCGGATTGGGGATGCGTGTTCACTTGCATGAGTAAGCACATCCGCGTTCTTGCCGACGATCTTCTTCAGGCCCCACGTGCTCGTGACCTGATCGAGGAGCTCCCACGTCTCGTCGAAGTGAAGGCCGTGGTCAATGAAGAGGACAGGCGGCAGGGGAACCTCCAGCCTCCCACATTCCTCTCGCACATACCAGAGGGCGAGCATGCTGTCCTTCCCCCCTGTCCACATCACCACGGGATGGTGGAATCGGGTCAGGGCATCGTCCATGACCGCCTCAGCGACCCGAATCTTGGCCGCGAGCGAGAGTTTCTCCTCCGGCGCGCGCGCCAATCCAGACTCCTTCGGAAGGCGGCCTCTTCTTCCCACGTCTCGCCCTCTACTCGTCTCAAGTGGGCCGGGATATAAAGGTCTCTCTGGCTCGTTATCGGGCCCGATCCAACTGCACTGGACCTGTGGCCCACGATCCCTCTCAGCTACTGAAAGATCGGGAGGACCGTGCCATCCACGGATGGAGGCGCCGGGATGCCGAAGGAGGAGAGGATAGTGGGACACATGTCATAGATGGACGCCTCCTCGACCTCGATGGGTTGCACGTCCTCCCCCAGGAACCCGAAAATCCCGTATGGCCGATGGTTTCCAATCCACTCTTTGCCCTTCTCAGGGCTCCTGGTCTCCCACTCCTCATCAAAACGGACGGTGAGCTCCATCTCCGGCTGCGCTTCCATCAAGATATCGGGCGGAGAACCGAGCCGGGGCTCCTCATAGATTTCTTCCTTGTGCCAAAGACGCGCGACCCCGGGCAGTTGTCCGAGGGTCTCAAGTACCTCGGACATCGCAGCGTCAGCCCGGTCTCTCTGGGGATTGCGATAGATCAAGCCTTGGTTTAGAGGCAAGACCAGGGAGGACCAATCCACGCGAACCCGGTACTGGTCCGGTGCTGAGGCGACCCAATGATGCATGGGTCGCAGACGGGACCGCACAGCGTCCCTGACCTTCGGGGGGACGTACCTTCCAGCCCTTCTGCGGAGGCCTGTGGGTGTGGCGCGTCCGACGGGCTCTAACACGCGCGAGAACCGTCTCCAAGGGTTCCGCCGAAGTCGGAAGGCCCCGATCTCTCGCAGCGAAGGCACCACGTTCACGAACTGGGTGATCGGGCCGGATCCGTGATCACTCACAAGGACGACGTTGTCCGCCATCTCCATGATTCGCCCGATTTCCTCATCTATCATCCTCCAGGCATCCAAGACCAGAGACTCGGAGCCGTATAGGTGGTGCAGCTCATCAATGTGGAAGATCGTAACCTGACCG
>JBHIBK010000258.1:0-3143 GCA_046759065.1 Thermoplasmata archaeon
GTACGGCGGCGCCAACGGGAACGAGACCGACCCGACATTGAGCGATACCGATCTGGACGGACTGAATGACTACGAAGAGCTCCTGAACAACACCAACCCACTCCTGGATGACACTGACGGTGACGGACTGACTGACGGAGACGAGGTGAAGGTCTACGGGACCAACGCCACGAATCACCACAGCGACGGAGACGAGCTCACGGACGGTGAGGAGATCAACGGGGTTTTCGGTTACATCACAGAGCCTTTGATGTCGGACACGGACGAGGACGGGCTCTACGACCATGAGGAGATGAACCTCGGATACAATCCTCTGAACCCAGACATGGACGGCGACGGTCTGATCGACGGAAAGGACCTGCAACCGCTGGCCTACTGGCCGGACGTGTATCCTGCGCCTGAAACAGTGAGAAGAACGCTCGAATTCCGTGGACACGAATACGAGCAACTAATCAACTACGGGTTCGCTTTGGACAACGGAACGGACGAACTGGCGCTGGTGTTGGACCAAGGCTCGTTGGCCTCGCCAATGATGCCAGTGTGGGACAAGTTGGGTTACCCAATCGGCACGAGCATCATCTCGCAGGATATAATCGCGTACACAGAAGGGAAGGAAACAAACACCTCATTCTTCACGTACGGCACTGACCTGGGAATCCTGAGCGCCGCAGACAATCTGTTCACCGACATCGGCTATCAGGTCAAATGGACGCCCGTCAAATACGGCAGAGAGCCCTGGGAGTTCGTTGAGAATGTCCAAACCTTGGATTTCTCTCGAGCCAACTTCACCATCACGCTCGACAACTTCGAGGAAGTTCCCTCTCCCGGAGGCTTCTTCCATCGATTCCTGGAATGGGAGTTGACCCCGCACGCCACGAACACGATCACTGTTCAATTCGGCATGAATGAGACCTATGACGAAAGTTATGAGACCAACACCTCCTGGAAGCTGCCTGGATTCGCTCTCCGCCTCTTCCACTTCACGGGTATTGATTTCGAGGAGGTTTTCTCCAGTATCTTCCCGGCCGAGCATCTCGGAGACCATTACTACCAGGTCGACATGAGCATACCACCCGGTCCATCCTCGGTCCTCAGATGGCCCCATGAGAACTTCGTGGTTGACCTGATGCTGGTTTGGGTCGATCAGGACATGGAGAATGGCACCTCGTTGGAGCCACTGCTTCCATACCGATACGAACACGCATCCATTGGATCTATCGAGGTGGGGCTCACGGACTTCGAGTCGACCGGGTTTGGTTGCCCATTCAGTTGCATACTGGACACCATACGCCAGACTCTCGGGATCGTGGACCTGACCTGGGATGACCTCGCGAAAGCAAGTGCGTTGCTCGACTATTTGTCCCGAAGCTTCAAGGATCTGATTGAGAATGATGAGGTTCTTTCCGAGCTGGAATCCGTACCGTTCGACCTCGACTGGACTATCATCCGCGATGTCGCGAACGAGATATCGAAGCTGGGGTTCGAAGTGGAATATATCCTCAACATAGTGACTGATGCCGGTCACCATGGGATTGAGGACATTGTCGTGTCGGCCAACCTGAACCTATCCGTGCCCGTTGAAATCCTCAGGGTCTCTTCCATCACGACGATCGCGAAGTACGACAACCACATCATTCTTCCCAAGGAATACGTCACAGTGGAGGAAGCGGTCAGCGCTTTCACCAATCTCTCTTTGGACCTTGTTGCATCCCCGACCCAAGGACATGCCAACGCTTCAAGGACTCTCTTCTTCTACAACGTTCGCAATGCCGATGAGGCCGACAATCAAACGCTCGCGGACATGGCAGAGAACGGTTCCGGCGCAGATATCCTGATCATTTCGGCCGAGTCGCAGCGAGAGATCGGAATGACAATGGAACCGCTCAATTGGTCGGGAGTCTGGAGTAAGACGGTTGATGACACCAATCAGACGGAGGACTACAATGGCAGTTACTTCGAAGGTGATTCGGAGTTGCACGATGGTGTCAGACAGATCAGGATCCACGGAGGGAGGGGCGGTCGGGAAGTCTACGCGAACGGGTCCTTCTACTACGATCCTGGCGACGTGCTGGTTGCGACCTCGAACGCAAGCGCCCTTCCTGTGGGAGTCTCCGAAGGTTTCCTCCACCAGCGTCTCCCTCCGCCGGAGGAGAGATGGGTCTTCAGGAACCTCTCAACGCCGCAGGGATCGGTGTACGAATCGGTCAGTACCACCTACATCGGAGACGAAGAGCTCATTGAGAATGTCAAAGTGGACTTCAGTGTTGAAAGGAATACGCTCCAGTATGAAACGATTCTGAAGAATTCAGACAACGTGGACGATGTTCTTCCAAAGAAATCTCTGAGGAAGATCAGGGGCATCAAGGTTGCTCTTGGTGTTCTGGGAGTGATTGTGGTTTGGGACACTTACAATGACGCTGCTGTCGCACATCAGCAAGGCGAGGACATCTATGCGGCGATCATAATCTTGGACGGACTGGTGGATGTCTATCAGATATCCTATACAATATACAGGATATCAAAGCTGGCACCAATCCCACCGGCCGTGTCCAAGGCGACCGTCGCCATTGGAATCCTTTACTACTCATACTTCATGTACAAAGCGACCCAAGCAGACACCGCACTGGAAGCAGAGTTCTATGTTATGCAGGCGACGATATACCTTGGCGATTTCATCCTCCTTGCCGTACCTGGAGGCGGAATCCTCCAAATGGCTATCCTGGGAACCACGTGGGTGCTGTACAAACTGGGTTTCCTCAGCAGATCCTATACCTTCACGAGTGGCATCATGTCTTTGATGTACTGGCTCAATGGTTGCGATGTGCCGGAGGATAGAATGGACCAATTGCAGGAAATACAAGACAAACTGGAGAAAATCTCGGACTGGCTGGATGATCAAATCCAATCGCATGTGGATAATGGAGAGATCGCCTTCTTCGTTGGCGGCATCAGTCTAGTGGCAGAAGCAGAGGAGCTGGCTGAAGGGGGATGCTAGGAAAACCGAAGTGGACGGGTGTTCAATAGCCTTGAAGGTCAAATACTCATGCTACCTCATCCTAACCTATTGTACCTGGGGCGAGAGTATTGCGACCATTAGGTCGCAGATGAATCGCCCTTCAACCGTGGTGCTTTCTTGTCTGTAA
>JBHIBK010000259.1:0-3125 GCA_046759065.1 Thermoplasmata archaeon
AGATAGCGAGGATAACCATCGACAGGCCGGACGCGCTCAACGCCCTCAACTCTGACGTCCTCGCACAGCTGAAGGTGTCCATGGAGCAGGTCAAGGCGGACGATGATATCTGCGTGGTCATCATCACTGGCTCTGGCGACAAGGCATTCGTGGCGGGAGCGGACATCAAGGAGATGCTCGGCAAGACCCCGCTCGAAATGCGGAACTTCACCATCCTCGGACACGAGGTAATGAGCTCAATAGCGAAGATCGAGAGGCCCGTGATCGCTGCGGTGAACGGCTACGCCCTCGGCGGCGGTCTGGAGCTGGCTCTGGCTTGCGACATCAGGATCGCATCGGAGAACGCGAAGCTGGGCGTCCCAGAGGTCAAGCTGGGCATATTCCCCGGCTTTGGCGGGACGCAGAGGCTCACAAAAATCGTCGGAAAGGGCAGAGCCGCCGAGCTGGTATTCACGGGGAAGATGATCGGCGCGAAAGAGGCGGAGTCGATCGGTCTCGTGAACGAGGTCGTTCCCCTTGAGGAGCTGGCTAGGGAGGTGGATGCCCTCGCCCAGACCATCGCCAAGAACGGTCCGATAGGAGTGAGGCTGGCCAAGTCCGCAATCAACAGAGCTCTGGAAACGGGCTTGGACGAGGGGCTCGCGTACGAGCGGGAACTCGTCAGCCTGGCATTCTCGACCGAGGATAAGGAAGAGGGGATGAAGGCCTTCCTGGAGAAGAGGGAAGCCAACTTCAAGGGCAAGTGATCAGACTATCAGGTATCCGCCGTTGACGTGGATGGTCTCGCCGACGATGTAATCGGCATCTTCTGAGCAGAGAAAAGAGACAGCGCCCGCTATGTCCTCTGGTCTGCCTAGTCTTCCTGCGGGAATGCCACCGAATTTCTCCTTCTTCTGCTCTTCGGTGTAACCCGCCAGAATGTCGGTGTTGGTCGCTCCAGGTGCCACGGCGTTGACTCTTATGCCATGCCGCGCCACTTCGAGGGCGAGGGACTTGGTGAACCCTATGACCCCCGCCTTCGACGCCCCATAGTGTGCGCCCTGAGTCGAACCGCTGAAGCCGAGCATGGAAGAGATATTCACTATCCGACCCCAGCCCGCCTCCTTCATCTTCGGGACGGCGTACTTGCAGCAGTAGTACATGCTGTCAAGATTGGTCCGCAGCACGGTTTTCCAGTCCTCATCGGTGAGCTCGTCAAAAGGCTTTCTCGGATAGATGCCAGCGTTGTTGATGAGAACGAGCGGGAGGCCGAACTCCCTAGTCGCCTCGAACATCTTCTTGACCTCGCCCTCTCTTGAGACGTCGGCACCGAAGACGAGCGCCCTGCGACCGGTCCTCTCGACCTCGGTCAGCGTCTCATCGGCCATCTCCTCGTTCTTTAGATAGTTGATCACGATGTCGAACCCGTCCTTTGCCAGTCGAATGACGCAGGCGCGTCCGATGCCCCGCGAGGCCCCAGTAACCAGCGCAACTGTCATGATCACGGCTCCTTCATGAACTCGATGAAGTCCTCCAGGGTCCTGTCCTCGAGCGTGTAGTTCTCCCTCACTTCCTCACCGATCGTGGAGGACGGCTTGGGTCCGTAATCGTGCCCGGGCCACACCTCCATGCCCGCCGGAAGCGCCTTGATCCTGTTCAGGCTGTCGTACATCTTCACGGAGTCCCCTCCACCGATGTCGGTACGCCCGCACTCCCGGATGAAGAGAGTGTCACCGGTCATCATCTTCTTGTCCACGATGACGCATATCCCGTCAGGCGTGTGACCTGGCGTGTGCATTATCTCGATCGTCAGACCTCCCATCTGAATCTTGTGACCGTCCGTGACTGCGAGGTCCTTCCGCATCCGCGACGATTCGTGCGCGACGACCTTGGCTCCCGCCTTGCTCACGAGGTCGTCCGTTCCGGAAGTGTGGTCGGGATGCGAGTGCGTTATGAGAACGTACTCGAGCTTGAGCTTCCTGTCAGCCACGAGGCGCAGGATCTCCCTCTGATTTCCTGAAGGGTCCACGACCGCCGCCAAGCCAGTGCCCTCGTCACCGATGAGATAAGAGAAGTTGTCCCCCCGCCTCATGATCTGCTCGAATATCATCCTCCGGTGGAAGGAATCCCGAGCTTATCTGCTTTTCCTACTTGATGCGTTCCAAACTGAATGCGCCGATGATGAGGCCGCGGTTCGTCTGCCTGTACTGCACCCAGTCCCTCGTCTGAGTGTCGCAGATGCCGTGGACGGACAGGAAGGTCTTCTTGTCCTCCTGCTTGAACATTATCGCGCCGTCCATCTGGTGCTCGATCGTCTCTAATTCCACCTCGTCGTGCATGCCCCTTTCCAGAGCGAAGGCGCCCACGAACCTGGTCTTGCGCAGGTCGTTGACCATCATCTGGATGAACTCGTACGCGGCGTTCTTCTCCGACCGCGAGACGCTCGGCGATAGGCTCAGGTATGCGACCCTGAAGTACGCGTGCTCCTCGCCCAGGACGCTCTCTATCTCTTGCAGCCCCTCCAGTATCTTGTCCAGGTCCGCCGCACCGTTCACCCTGTACACCCGCTTCTCCTCGTCGAAGCCCACCGACTCTGGCGGGACCTGGGCGGTCGCATCGATCCATTTGACGAGGCCGATCCTCTCGTACTCAACGAACTCCATCAGGATTGGTTCCATGTCCTTCGCGATCTCCAGAGGCGGCTTGGACGTGGTCACGATCACGGCCGGAATGCCCTTTTTCAGACCTTCAGCAATGAAGTTGAGAATGGCGACCTCCTTTCCCAAGAAGGAAGGTCCTACGAACAGAACGTTGGAGTTGAACGGAAAGCCCCCGTAGAGCAGGTCATCGAGCTTCGATATCCCCGTCTTGACCTTCTCCTCCTGCCTCTCCTCGATGACGAACTCCTCCATGTCGGAGATATCTTCCTTGAGCTTCTGCTGAAGTGCCCTCTCGCGCATCTCCAGCTCCTTCTCCTTCTGATAGGTCCGGTTCTTGAGCTCCCGCTCCTTCTCCCGAAACCTGTCCTCTCGGATGCGAAGAGCCTTCTCCCTCTCATCGAGGCCGGACCCGCCAGCGACGGTGGCCTGGGAGCCTAGCATCCTGAGGTTCACGAGGGCTTCCTTCTCCTCGAGTTCCTTCTCCCG
>JBHIBK010000260.1:0-3081 GCA_046759065.1 Thermoplasmata archaeon
CAACCCATTGGTCTTCATGACCGGCCCGCTGTGCGGCCTCGCGTCAATACCTTGCCCAAACAATACGACGGTCACCACGCTGAACGCGGACACGGGGTTCACGGCGGGTAGTTCTCACTCACATGGTTTCTGGGGGCCGAACCTGAAGTTCGCGGGGTATGACGGCGTGATAGTGACAGGGAGAGCGGAGAAACCGGTGTACCTGTGGATACATGACAAAACGGTTGAAATCCGAGACGCAGAGAAACTCTGGGGTAGAGACACCCATGAAACGGAGGACCTGGTGAAGGAGGACGTAGGCGTGTTGAAGGCGAGCGTGGCTGCCATCGGACCCGCAGGAGAAAACACGGCGACGGGAGCACTCATAGAGAACGATAAGCATCACTCCTTCAGCCACTCCGGGGTCGGCGCGGTGATGGGCTCCAAGAAACTCAAAGCCATCGCCGTCCACGGATCCGGGAAGCTCCCAGTCTCCGACGAAGGGAGACTGCGAGAAGCAGGCAAGAAGTGGAGGGACAACCTCTTCAAGAGCGACGTCGCAAAGGGACTGTCGCAGGCAGGTACGCCGAGAGGCGAGTACGGATACGCTAAGACCATGTGGCTGACAACGGGCAAGAACTTCCTAGAGGTCAATCCGCGGGGATGGGGTGACGGCATGTCGAAGCACAAGATCACGCCCAAACCCTGCTTCGCCTGCCCCATCGCCTGCAGCTACGAAATCGAGATCACGTCGGGGCCCTACAAGGGGTACGTGGCCACAGCCGCGGGTGGAGGTGAGAACCTAGAAGGAGCGGCTTCCATCTCCGGAGTCACTGAAAGCGGAGCAGTATTCTACCTCGTAGATCTCTGCGATCACATGGGCTTTGAGTCCAGCACCTTGGGCTGCACCATAGGTTTGGCGATCGAGTGCTACGAGAAGGGCCTACTCACCGAAGAGGACACGGATGGACTGGACCTGAGGTGGGGAGACGCTGAGCTTGTGGCGAAGCTGATAAAGATGGCGGCAGCCAAGAAAGGCAAGCTAGGGAAGCTCTTGGCTCTAGGTCCTAAGAGAGCGGCAGAATCCATTGGAGGGGAGGCACCGGAGTTCGCTGTTCACGTGAAGGGCACGGGTATGAACCTACATGACTGGCGGGCGACATGGGGCATCATGCTGGGCCAGTTGGTCGGCGGGGGATCTGGATGGCCAGCGCCGGCTGCGGACGCATGGGCAACCGAGCCGGATGTAGGTTTCCCAAAGTATCAAGACGGGCTGGACCCAAAGATCAAGCCTGAAGCCGTTGCCAAGACGTGGCCTAAGAAGTATTGGGATGACTCCCATGGCACCTGCTGGTTCGCTGCCTGGGGGGTACCAGGCGTGGTCAGCTATTCGGCTGAAGCCGTTGCTGCAGCTGCTGGATGGGACTTCACTGCAAGCGAGGCACTTATGGTGGGTAACAGAATCGTCAACCTTGAGCGAGCCTTCAATGTAAGGCATGGGCTTACCCCTGCAGATGACTATGAGATCTCATCCCGGATGGTCTCAGAGCCACCTCGAGGGAGAGGGAGGGGAAAGTCGATGGCGCCCTACGTGAAAGGAATGGTGATGGAGGTATATCGGCTGATGGGGTGGGATGAGAAGACGGGAAGGCCTTGGCGAAAGACGCTGAGAGACTTGGGTCTCCAGCACATCGTGGACGATATCTGGCCCTAACCACTCCTACCGCACACGATACCTCTCTACCGCCTTCTGGCTGAGCTCTATTCCGAAACCGGGTTTTCGAGGAACTGCGAGGTAGCCGTCTCTAGGCGTCAGGTGTGTAGTGAAGAGCTCCTCCGTTTTCCGGATGTCGGCTGACGGGTCGAAGAATTCGACGTTGAAAGCGCCTGGGGTAGCCGCAACCAAGTGAACGTGAACTTCTTGGCTGGAGTGAGGTGCAACGGGGGTGCTGTTTGCGCTGGCTAGTGCAGCGATCTTGATCCACTCGGTGACGCCACCGGCCACGTTTGCATCTGGCTGTACGATGTCCACAGCCCTTTTGTCGATGAGTGCTCTGAACCCGTACCTGGTGTACTCCAGTTCTCCTGAAGCTACGGGGGTGTCGATGGCTGCGGCGACCCGCGCGCTGCCGCATAGGTCGTCCGGCGACACAGGCTCCTCGAACCACTCGACGCCGTATTTCTCGAAGGTCCTCGCCGCCCTGATAGCGGAATAGGGTCGGTAAGCGTTGTTGGCGTCGACCATCAATCCAACATCAGGGCCTACAGCCTCTCTCACAGCTCTCACCCTCTCCTCATCCTCGTCCAGGCTCAAGAGCCCCACCTTGATCTTGACCGCCTTGAATCCCTGCTTAACGTAGGCAACAGTCTCATCCGCTAGGTCATCCACCGTCTTGCCTTCCTCGTAGTAGCCTCCACTAGCGTAGACGGGAACACGGCTTCGACACCCCCCAAGGAGTCGACAGACCGGCATCTCCAGAGCCTTCCCCTTCAGGTCCCAGAGAGCGACATCCACAGCGCTGATAGCCCGGATGGCTGCTCCTCGCCGCCCATATGTGAGAGTGCCCTCGGCGCCGTACATCCTGCTCCAAAGCCATTCGGTTTGGAAAGGGTCCTCACCCACGAGCAGGTCCTTCAACGTCTCCTCAACTATCGTTGCGACGGCGTGGGACCAGCTCCACCCAACGCCCGTCAGATCTTCATCGGTTGACACCTGCACCACGGTGAGCTGGCGACAATGAATAGGCCGAGTCGCTATCGCCTTCGGCTTCCTGAGAGGGATGGAGACCTTCTCGCACGTAACGTCCGTGATCTTCATGATGGACGTCCCTGATTCCCTGTCAAGATCTTAAAGGTTTGGGAGCCCATCATACCGTTCACGCGCGACGCGCGAGCCGACTGCATCACCCCATCACCGGGTCGATCGAACCTCCACGAACCTGAACGAAGAGGAATCACTCATCCATCCAACATCCTCTGAAAGCAGTCGACAGGCCTCCACGGCGAACCAACGCCGCTGCACCTCGACGCTAACCTTAACTAAGAGGCAAGAAGCTCGTGGACCTGACGAAGATGAAGAATTTCTTCAACCTGAGAACCATG
>JBHIBK010000261.1:0-3056 GCA_046759065.1 Thermoplasmata archaeon
ATGATCCACATCGACGTCATGGACGGCGTGTTCGTGCCCAACCTCACAATCGGACCTCCGGTCGTGAAGCGCATAAGAGAATGCACGCCGCTCGAGTTCGATTGCCACCTCATGGTCCTGAAACCGCAGACATTGATTCGTGATTTCATCGAGGCGGGCTCGGACCTCATCACAATCCATGCCGAATCCGACGGTGACACCGGTGAGGTTCTGGAGGAGATAAGGTCTGGCGGTAACAAGACCGGCCTGTCCCTCAATCCTGCAACGCCTCTCTCCGAGGCCGAACCCCTTCTCGAGAAATTGGACCTTCTCCTCGTGATGACGGTCAATCCTGGATTCAGCGGGCAGGAGTTCATGCCCGAGGTCCTTCTCAAGGTCGAAGAGGCCCATCGGAGAATCGAGGAATTGGGGACGGGGATTGACTTGCAGGTTGATGGTGGGATTGGTCCCGAAACGGCGGCTTCCGTAGTCAGGGCTGGAGCCAATGTGCTCGTTGCGGGTTCGGCGGTCTTTGGCGGGGACATCGCTGAGAGAATCGCCCTGCTTCGAAAGGTGGCCGAATCGGAAAGTTATTAATGTTTGGCCGCAATTGATGGCTGATTAGATGGAGCCAAACAGGGCGAAACTCGCACTACTGACCGTGTCGGTGATAATTCCGATGCTGCTCATCCTGCTAGGGATCGTGTTCCGGTTTGGCGGGATCCTTCTGGTCATGGGCGCTCTCATCTGGATGGGCTCCACCCTGATAATCTTCCTTCCCTTCCTGGAGGAGCAGCAGTCCTTTTGACTGCCGCTTGGAGAACTCGCTCTTGGAAGGGCTCCTCGATGTCTGATGTCTAGGCCTTTGCCTTGAGAGCTTTCATAGTCTTGTTGACATCCCTCTCGCTCACTTCCGACATTATCCTGTGCATTCCTTTCATTATTGATGCGAATCTATCCGCTTCTGCAGCAGATATCCATTCGAGCTGGAGTCTGTCCGGGTCTATGCCCATCCTTTCCAGCTTCCTCCTCCACCTCTTTACCCTCTTGAGAGTCTGCTGGTTCGCGCTGATGTAGTGACAGTCCTGAAGGTGGCAACCAGAAACCAGGACCGCCGCTGCGCCCTTCTCAAATGCCCTCATGACGAACTTCTCCGCGACTCGGCCCGAACACATGGTTCGGATGACCCGCGAAGAGGATGGGTATTGGATCCTCGACACTCCCGCCAAGTCGGCGCCCGCATAGGAACACCAGTTGCAGGCGAAGACCACGACCTTGTTGTGCGGGTCCCGCTCGAGCGCGTGGTCGATCTGTGACACTATCTGGTCGTCCGTGAAATGCCTCATAGTTATGGCGTCGCAAGGACATTGAGCGCCGCAGGTTCCACAGCCCGCGCAGGCCGCTTCTATCACCGATACCAGCTTCGCCTCTTTGTCAGCGGTTATTGCCCCGTATGGACAGACCTTCTCGCACGCGCCGCAACCCGTGCATCTCTCCGTATCTATTATTGGTGTCAATGCCTCGACCGTGACCTCGCCACGTATCATGAGCCTGTTCGCCCTTGCCGCCGCTGCCGAGGCCTGAGTGACGCTTTCCTTTATGTCCTTGGGAGCCTCCGCACTTCCAGCGAGGAAGACGCCCCCCGTCGCCGTGTCAATCGGCTTCAGCTTCGGGTGAGCTTCCAGGAAGAAGCCATTGGAGTCCGTGGAGATGTTCAGAAGCCTTTGGATCTCCTCCCTGTCCTCCTGAGGTTCCAGTCCCACGGAAAGTATCACCATACCGAAATCGTCATCATAGATCTCCTGAAGCGTCGTGTTCTCTCCCCTGACCCTCAGTGTTCCATCCTGGTTCTTCTTGATGTCGAATGGGAGTCCCCTGATGAACCTGACACCTTCCTCCTTCGCCCGCTTGTAGAGATTCTCGAACCCCTTTCCGAACGCCCTGATGTCGATGTAGAAGACGGTGATATCGATCTCCGGCCAGTGCTCCTTGATGAGAAGGGAGTCCTTTATCGTCTCCATGCAGCAGATGTTGCTGCAGTACGGGTTTCCCCGGTCCTCGGTTCTCGATCCAACGCACTGTATGAAGGCCACATTCTTCGGCTCTTTCCCGTCACTCGGCCGTATGAGATGACCCTCTGTGGGACCCGAGGCGTTGATGAGTCTCTCGAATTCCAGCGTCGTCAGGACATCCGGGTGTTCCCCATATCCATACTCCTCGAGCTCCCTGGGGTCGAAAGACCTCATTCCCGTTGCGACGATTATTGTCCCGACCTCAATCTGAATCTCCCTTTCCGAATCCATGTCCAAGTCTATCGACTCCTTCTCGCACGCTTCTATGCACTTATTGCAGGCTCTTACATTGGCTTCATTCAAGCACAGATCCATGTCGATGATATAGCTTGACGGAACCGCCTGCGGGAAGGGTATGAATATTCCTTTTCTCATGGTCAGCCCCAGATCGAATTCATCTGGCGAAGTCACCGGACAGACATCGGAACAGTCGCCGCACGCCGTGCAATCATCCTTGACGTATCTGGCCTTCTGTGCGATGAGAACGCTGAAATTCCCAATGTAGCCGTCGATATGTTGCACGGTGGCGTTCGTGAGCACCTCCACATTCGGGTGCCTTCCGACCTCCGACATCTTGGGAGCAAGTATGCAGATCGAGCAGTCCATCGTGGGGAAGGTCTTGTCGATCTGTGCCATCCTTCCACCTATGCTGGCCTCCTTTTCCACGAGATAGACCCTGTAACCGCAGTCTCCGAGGTCGAGAGCGGCTTGGATTCCCGCAACTCCCCCGCCTATCACCATGGCGGACTTCCTCACGGGGACCTTCTTCTCCACCTGGGGTCTCAGCAGGCGTGCCTTTGCCACGGCCATCGCGACGAGATCCTTCGCTTTCTCCGTCGCGCCCGCCTTATCTTGAAGATGAACCCAGCTGCAGTGTTCCCTTATGTTCGCCATCTCGAGAAGGTACTTGTTCAATCCCGCCTCCTCACATGCGCTTCGGAACGTTTCCTCATGAAGTTTGGGAGAACATGATGCTACGACGATCCTGTTCAGTCCGTGCTCCTT
>JBHIBK010000262.1:0-3039 GCA_046759065.1 Thermoplasmata archaeon
CCTCCTGCTGGTCCTCTGGATGACCCACGCGGGGACCCTTCTATTCCTCTTCGTCGCCTTCATCAGCCTGAGCTTTCTTCCGAGGGGTTTGTTCCTTGCCATCCTATCTCCTCTCTATCTTGATCTCCCTCTTCTTGGGCATTACCTTCCTGAGTATCTCCCTGAGCGAGGTGTCATCTATGACGGTTTGCACTCTTCCGGACTGCACGAGGGCTATCAGCTGGTTCTCCACGCCCCGCGCGATGTCGGGGTAGGCCAAGGCCACCCTTCCCAATCTCTCCCTGGCCTCCGGGGTGAGGATCTTCCTGAGGAGCATCTGCCTCTGGGCCTCGACATGTGCCGCCTGCTCCTGCTCTATGAGCTTCTGCTCTTGGTCTGTCTGAAGCTGCTCCAGCCGCCTTCTTCTTATCGCCTCAAGCTCCTCGTCTTCCTCCATGTGCAACCTCAAACGTACTTCGTGAGTTCGGGATCGTCCTTCGCCATGTCCTTCAGTATCTCGTGCGAGGAATTGTCGAGCAGGCTCTGCCCGGCGGGTGATATGACCCTCCCCTGCTTCTCGATGACCGAGACGTAGCCGAGCTCCTCCAGTTGCTTCAGACATTGCCTCGCAACCGCGCGGCTGCCCGACCTCGCCTTGTACGGCTTGGACCCCCTGTCCTCCTTCCCGCCAAAGAGAGCCGCCAGCCTCTCCGAGCCAATCGGCCCGTTCAGGTAGACCTTCCTGAGGACGGCCGCCAGCCTCCCGTACCACCAGTCACCTTGCGTAGGGCTCTTCTCCTTGTGGACGCCGGTCTTCGCGAACGCGCTCCACTCGGGCGGCTCAACCTTGCCCTCCTTCTTGATGTGCTCCGCTATGCTGGCAATCAGCCTATCTGCGGGAACGTCGTATACAGTGGTCATGGCAATCCTCGCGGACTGAAATATAACCAAGGTCTGATATTAAACGTTTCTGTTTCTCAGCCAGATGTCCAGAGTTTCTCGGGGATCGCTCTGTCTCGAGCGGGAAGCAAGGTTATTATTCTTGATTCGCATTCGGGAATCGGTTGGTAGAATGAGCACCAGGATCAGAACGTTTGTGGGAGGCCTCGACGAGAGGATGGAGGGAGGGATACCAGAGAAGTATCTGACTCTCATATGCGGTCGCGCTGGGACGTTGAAATCCAGCATTGCCTTCAATATCCTCTACAACAACGCCAAGGATAGCGGCCTGAGGGGGATATACCTCACGCTGGAGCAGAACCGGCAGAGCCTCGTCGAAAGCATGGTCAAGATAGGGATGGACCCGAGGAAGATCACCGGCAAGGGGGGCATCGTGGTCGTGGACATGGCCCGCCTGCGGAAGGAGCTCTCAGACGCTGGCAAGCAGGCAGAGATAAACTGGCCGCAGTCGATTCTCACGACGGTGAACAACTACAAGCTGAAGTACGGCTGCAACCTCTTCGTTCTGGATTCTCTGGCGGCTCTGTACTCGATCACCGACTTCAAGACGCCAAGGAGCGATGTCTTCATGTTCTTCGACAAAATCAGGGATTTGGACGTGACCACATTCCTCATCTCGGAGATGCTCGACCCGGACAAGCAGCTGTTCGGTCAGTACGGCGTCGAGGACTTCCTGGCGGATGGCATCTTTCACCTGGACATGAAGAGGGACGATAAGAACGTGAACCTGTTCCTCAGTGTGGTCAAGATGAGGATGACCAAGCACGATAGGGCCTATTATCCCCTCATCGTGGAGAATGAAGCATTCGAGATAGTCACGCAGTAGCATGAGGATAATCGTCGCGATCACTGGCGCATCTGGCATCCCCTATGCCGTTGCTCTCCTGAAGGAGCTGAAGGCCGAGAAGCACCTGATCGTCTCCAAGAAAGCCGAGACCGTCATCGAGCGGGAATCCGATATGGGAATCGACGAGATCAGGTCCATGGCGGAGTTCGTCCACGACCCGACCGATCTGGCAGCTCCCATGGCCTCTGGCACCGCGCGATTCGATGCCATGGTCATCGTTCCCTGTTCGATGTCCACGCTTTCCAAGATTTCGTGCGGCATAGCCGACAACCTGATCTGCAGGACCGCTCAGGTCTTTCTCAAGGAGGGGAGGAAGCTCATTCTTGTCCCGCGAGAGATGCCTCTCAGCCCGATTCACCTCGAGAACATGAAGAGGCTGGCGGACTGCGGTGCGGTTATCATGGCCGCCATGCCGCCCTTCTACACGAGACCTTCGAACGTTGAGGACATCATCGACTTCGTGGTCGGCAAGATACTCGACAGCCTGGGGATTGAGCATACGCTTTATGAGCCGTGGTCATGAAACGCACTCTCGCTTGGCCATGACCAATCGAAACCATACTCCGAAAATAGGCGGCAAGGATGTATCAGCCGCCCACGGGCATTCTTTCCGTGAGAACCTCCACCCTGTCGAACTCCTTCCTGAGCATCGACAGCTGGTCCGGGGAAAGGGACAGCGGTGTGATCGGCACAACGAGCGTAGCGTCGTTTATGGAGCAGAGGTCGTTGACCTTCTTCATGAACTTGAGCGCGACATCGAACCCGTTCTCCACGGCAAGATACTCAATCCCATCGAGCAATATGGCCCCGCCTTCGGCCTTCTTGACGAAGTTGGATATCGCCCTCATTATCTCGAAGTCCAGCCGCTTCGGGTCCAGAGTCTTGTAGTCGGAGCTCGTGTCCGTCAGCCAGTACAGCTCCACGTTTTCGACCGAAACATCCCTCTTCAGCTTCTCCGGGTATGTCGTGGAGATGAGTAGCCCGGGTATGTTCTTCTTCAACAGGCTGTTGAACTGCTCGTAGGAGGTCGTGGGGGAGTCGTCTATCATGAGGTGATTGTAGCCAAGCTCCACGACCTTCAGCACTGACCCGCAGTTCTCGCAGACCGTCTTCATCAGGTCCGCGCCTTCCTCCGCGAGGACTATCTCGGAACATGAGGCGCATTTGGCGGTCGTCATGGCCGTCTCTTCCTCCTCGCTCACTTCGAGGTCGTTCTCGCATGCCGGGCAGGTCGCCACCTTGGCGGCGCAGTT
>JBHIBK010000263.1:0-3033 GCA_046759065.1 Thermoplasmata archaeon
GGAGAAAGGGTTACGGGACCGAGGCGGCAACGCTTCTCCTCGATTCCTGCTTCAGTCATTACTGGGCGCATGTGGTCGGTTGCAGTGTCCCCGATTTTGACGAAGGTGGACTCGCCTTTGCAGAAAAGCTGGGGTTCAAGAGACAGGGCGTCCAGAGACGGGCGGGCTTTGTGGACGGGAAGTTCTTCGACTCCGTTTTCCTTGACATCCTGCGCAATGAGTTCCTGACTGCGCGCTCACAAGGAGATGATGCATAATGGAGTCGCTCTCTGGGGATTTGGTCAACCTGAGACCTCCGAGGGACGAGGACAGCGAGTTCCTCGCATCTCTGAGGAACGATCTCAGAACTCAGGCCTGGAATCAAAGGCTCCCGCCCTGCGTCATGCCGAAGAGGATCGAGGAGCGTCTCAATGAGGTACTGAAGCGTCCCCACACAGCGCTCCTTATCATTGAGACAAAGGACGGAGGGAATGTCGGCTGTCTGAACTACGACGAGGGACCTCCAAGGTTGAGCGCGACCGTGGGCATCTCGATCCAGACGGACTACTGGGGGAAGGGCCACGCGCTGGAGGCGATGGAGCTGCTCCTTCAGTTCCTCTTCGAAGAACGCGGTCTGCTCGTTGTGAGGGCTTGGACCCAATCGGGGAACAAGCGGGCTGTCAAGATGTTGGAGAAGCTGGGCTTCAAGAAGAGCGCACGAGTGCGCGAGAGCGCGATAATCGAAGGCCAAGTGTTCGACACGCTGCAGATGGACATCCTCCGTGAGGAGTACTTCGAATCCCGCGGTATCGAGGACAAGACAAGGGACCGCCTGGAGATTGGGATACGAAACAGGTGAATGCTTGGGCCCGCCCGTAAGGAATCGTTTCGGGGGAAAGCGTTAAGTTCAAGCGTACGATTCCGACGTGCTAGTAGGGACTGCTGTGGAACCTATCCGAATGGAGGTCACCATCTCTGCGCCGCTGGATGAGGTCTGGCAGGCGTGGACCGAGTCCAATCTCATCACTGAATGGTTGTCGGTCGACGCCCACGTGGAAGCCCGACCGGGAGCACCCTTCGAGCTTTTCTGGGACCCGGACGACCACGACCACATGTGCACAAAGGGATGCGTTTTCACGCTGGTAGAGCCCAGGAAATTGGGCTTCACGTGGAGAGGCCCCGATCAATTCGCTGGACTGATGAACGACCCGCCGCTCACATCCGTGCTGGTCGCGTTCCGTGATGAGGGGGATACGCGGGTGGTCGTCGAGCACGATGGCTGGGGCGACGGTTTGGAATGGGAGCAGGCGCGGGAATGGCACCGGAGGGCTTGGGAGGAGGCCTTGGAGGAGCTCAAATCGATGATGGAACTGGGCGCCAGGCAATAATCGTCAGAGGCCCCCCCGTGTGAGATTGTTTCACGGAGTCCGTGCAGGTCAAGATGACGGGCAAGTGGGAGGACGAGACGGAGTTCGAGGCGTACGATCGCATCAGGGTAATCGAGCCTGGGAAGCGATTGCTTCACGTCGTGGTCCAAGCTGCCTTCAAGGACGGCTGAGGTAAGTCAAGACCGACTCGACCCGTCGGGCCATAGCCAATCAGAGCGGGCCAAAACTCTTTTATGACATATTCCCTGTGTGCCTCCGAGATAAGGCGATGATATGAGAATCGAAGAAGTGAAGGAGAAGATCCTGCCTATCCTCCAACGGCACGGAGTGAAGAAGGTCGGACTGTTCGGTTCATTCGTGCGAGATGAGATGAGAGAGGACAGTGACATAGACATCTTGGTCGAGATTGATGATGATATCAGCCTCCTCGACTTCGTCGGTCTCAAGCTGGAGATTGAGGACGCGTTGGGGATGAAAGTGGATCTCGTTGAGTACAGCACGATCAAACCGCTTCTCAGGGAGAGGATAATGAGCGAGCAGGTGCCAATCCTATGAAGATGGACATCTCGGTCTATGTTCAGGACATCATAGAAAGTATCACCAGGATAGAAGACTACACGAGGAACGTCACAGAAGAGGAGTTCTATGAGAACACCCAGGTGCAGGACGCCGTTCTGAGGAGACTCGAGATAATGGGCGAGGCAGTAAAGAACATCCCCGATGAGACAAAGGAAAGGCACAAAGGAATACCGTGGAAGGAAATCGCAGGACTGAGAGACATTCTCATTCACGGATACTTCGGAGTGAATCTCAAGAGGATATGGAAGGTTGTGAAGGAGGACATCCCGGAATTGAGGGTGAGGATCCTCGAAGTGAAGAGGGAAATCGAGGGCGAGAACGCCTAGCTCGGGAACGACCACCGTCTTGAAGCAGGGGGCTGAGGTCCTCCGCTGGTGAGAGCATGAATGTGAAGAAGGAAATGGAGAGGATAAGAAGGTCTGTGGAGAGGGATTTCCCGAACGATCCTGCACTGCAGCAGGTTCATATCGCGAGGAAGATCATCGCCATGGAAGCGAAGCTGAAGGGGTTCACATTCGCCGAGTACGTCAAGGCCTCTGGAAAGCAGGGAAAAGACATCGGGTAGAATCTTCGCGGGCGAGAGATGGGACTATCAGGACGACATGCTGATGCTCGAGTTCAACCGCCAAGAATTCAAGGACACTGTGCAGGTGGGCGAGTCCATGCAGGTCAAGATCACGGGCAAGTGGGAGGACGAGACGGAGTTCGAGGCGTATGACAGCATCAGGGTGATTGAGCCTTGAGACGTTCCTCGCCTGAAACATCGAAGAGTGTACCAGAAATTATATGTACTCCCGTGACTAGGGATTAGGGTGGAGGAGTGTCTGTGGGCAATCATGTGGATCTAGGAGTGCGGCCAGAAAGAGGGGGGAAGGCGGTTGCGTACGCTGTTGCATTCTTTCTGCTCTTGGTCCTCATCCAATGGCCAGTGGGGGGTTACTCTCCTTATGACCAGCTGCCCTCCACTTCTCCCGAACAGGACGAGACGAAGGACATGGACCCGCCTGCGGCGCCCGTTCTCGCCTCAGCAGTCCTGGCGGGGTCCTCCAACGAGAACGTCCTGATCACTTGGTCTCCTTCCGCGGAT
>JBHIBK010000264.1:0-3026 GCA_046759065.1 Thermoplasmata archaeon
CTGAGAGGCCTCTTTGAACCAACGGACATATGAAATAACCGTATGTCATTGGTGCTGATTATTCATATCAGTGGAGAACATGCGAGGTGTGACGCAAGTGGATGAAGTCTCCGCTTCTGGAGTTGTCATCGAGACACGAAATCTCTCAAAGAGATTCAAGGACGTTCAGGCAGTAGACAGTCTGTATATGAGGGTGCGCGAGGGCGAGATCTACGGCTTCCTCGGCCCAAATGGCGCGGGGAAGACCACGACGATCAAGATGATAATGGGTCTCGTTCATCCCACCCGAGGGAACGTACTCATCAACGGAAAGAGAGTGGACGATGGCTCAGTTGAGCATCGAAGGGACATAGGATATCTCCCGGAGCAGGTCGCGTTCTACGGGAATCTCACACCCGTCCAGACGCTGAGATTCCTCTGTGAGCTGAAGGGTGCGGACAAAACAGTCGTGAGACCATTGCTGGATGAGGTGGGGCTCACGCACGCGATAGACAGGAAAGTTGGGACTTACTCGAAGGGCATGGTCCAGTTGTTGGGGATAGCCCAGGCGATGATCGGGAAGCCCTCGGTCTACATCCTCGACGAACCCATAGGAGGTTTGGATGCCCGATGGGTGAAGGTCACTCGAGAAAAGATCAGAAGGATGAACCAGGAGGGGGCCACCGTGCTCTTCTCGTCCCACATCTTGAGCGAGGTCCAGGCTCTCTGCGATAGGGTCGCGATAATCGACAAGGGTAGGCTCGTGGCTGAGGACACCGTTGCCAACCTGAGTTCACGCCTCCACATCATGCCTCGCCTCGAGATCATCATCCCGGGCTTGGGCGGGAAGGTGCCTGACCCCGTGCTGGACATCGCAGGAGTAGAGACAGCGGAGGCTGAAGGGGACAAGCTCATAGTGGTCTGCGAGACCGAGGCCCGTCTGCAGGTCATCACGGCGCTGAAGGAGGTGGGCATGGACATACGTGACTTCAAGACAATAGAGCCCGCTCTGGAGGACGCGTTCGTCAAGCTGATATCCGAAGGAGGCGACTGAAGTGCCGAGCTGGAGAGTCAGTCCCCGCGCCATCTACTCCGTTGCCAAGAAGGAGTTCGCTGACAACGTCAGGAACAAGTGGATAGTTGCTCTGACGGCGATCTTTGCGGTTCTGACCATCGCGGCGTCATATCTGGCAGGAGGTCAGGCAGGAGGCGACTCGGTCTTCGGAGGGATGGAGGAAACTGTCGTTACGCTCCTGAGCATATCCGCCCTACTGATTCCCCTGATAGCCATAATGCTCGGATATGCAACTATCTCTGGCGAAAGCCAGAGCGGTTCCCTTGCCGTAATCCTCGCGCATCCCATCAAAAGAGTGGAGGTTCTTGTTGGCAAGCTCATCGGCCTTAGCTCCGTTCTGGTTGTTTCCACTGTCTTGGGATTCGGTGCAGGGGGAATCGTCATCGCTGCAACCGTTGGTGCTGAGTCCGCAGTGGCGTATCTGGTCTTCATAGGCCTGACGATCCTTCTCGGCATTCTCTATCTCAGCGTTGCCATGCTCTTCTCCGCCATCTCAGCAAAACGCGCTACGTCTCTTGGTGCGGGGGTACTCCTGTTCTTCTGGTCAATGATCTATGGAATCGTCGTCTTTGGCGTCTATCTTGCGTCTGGAGGGGACTACATGGATCTCCTTCTCGGCAATGCAACGCTTCCAGACTGGTTCTGGGCCTCAGTGGTTCTCAGTCCTATGGACATGAGTCAGATGGCGGTGATGTTGGCATTTGACATTACCCAGCTCTTTGGTTTCGACGTTAGGGCTCCCTCCTTCATCACCCTCGGTCTCCTTGTCATGGTCCAGATCCTCTGGATCGAGATATCCCTTGTCTTGGCGTATTTCTTCTTCCGGAAGAGGGATATTTGATGTCGCACCACTCCTATTTCTTCCCTTTTATGAGTAGATAGGAGTTGTAGGGTCTGAATCCGACCTTCTGGTACACGCGAACCGCAGGACCGTTATCGGCCATGACATGAATCAACGCCTTGTCGTGCCGCAGGAATATCTCTCTCACCAGGGAAGACACGATTGAAGTCGCGTAGCCTCCGTTCCTGTGTCCCTTGTCCGTGGCGATGACTCCGATGTTGCTACCGAAGTCAGCGAAGAAGGTGTTGCCCACGGAGACGACCTCGCCGTCGACTTTCACCGCGAGCCAGAAGTTCCCTTGCAGGGATTCCCGGACTGTTTCCGCGGTCTCCTCACCCCAGAAATCTGGATATGTGTCTCTCATAACTCGCGCAATGCCCTCGGCATCCTCAACGGTGGGCCTGACCGGCTCGTGTCTCTCCTGCAGCCTCTCCTTTCCTTTGTCCAGATGCATCAGAATCAGATCGTACTTCTTGGACCGCTTGTACATCCTCAGAACCGGGTCCTCGCATCCCCTTGGAATCATCAGGTCCACCTTCTCTAGACTCAGATGCTTGAGCAAATCCTCGATGGCCTCGCAGCTACCCCTCAATTGAGCCACGCGGTCCTTGTAGACAAGCATCATGCCTTCGATCGCATCATCCTCCAGCCCGAGCAGAATCTTTGTGTCCTTCCTATTAAACTTCCAGTCCAGTATGAAGAAGTAGTACTCGAGAGGGTCCCGATTGACGTGCTTCCAGAATTTCCCTTCAAGGTTTTTCTCCAGAGCCATAACCTTCAATGGCAGAGTGTCCACCGACAGTATGCAATGCTCGGCCTTCCTCTTAATCCTTTTTCGTCATGTGTGGTCCTCACTTCAGGAAGTGGTCTACGCTGATTTGGGACTGAGAATCATATTCCTGGATGATAGGGGATCCCCGCCAAGGGAAGACCTGCGGAACTGGTTGCCTGTGCGTCCGACCTCATGGCAAAGCCAGTCCTGGGGTCCGCTGGGATATCGCTCGAGGTACCGTCCAGTTTCATTTCCCGTCCAAAAAGGCTTATGTATCTTCTCCCGCATTCGAAAGCTCATGTCCATAGAAAGTGTACTCGTCGGCCTGGTTGTAGTTCTCTCGCTCGCACTTTTCATTA
>JBHIBK010000265.1:0-3002 GCA_046759065.1 Thermoplasmata archaeon
TGGCCGAGGAGTTGATGCGGATAACGGACCGCGCCTACATGGGCGCGTTCGTGGAAGAGCTGGCGGCGGAGTGCAGCGCAAGAGACATGGAGTTCCGGAATGCAGATGGATTCAAGGAAGGACAAGGGAAGGCAATAGCCCGCCGACGGGCCGCCAAGGCCGTCTATTTCAGTTCGTCATCCACTTTACGCGTTGAGCCATAGGAATCCCTGAGAAACAATTCCTCAGGACAGAATATTATTTGTCCCTACACGCCATTCAATAAGGTGAACCTCGAACGACCCGCGTCAGGATTCCCTGTGACACCCGCCAGAACGAACGAGTATTTCCTCCGCCTCCAACATGATCTCGCCCGCCGGGGTTAGCTGGGGCGTGCGAAATGTCCTATTTGACTCATCCCGGACTAGGGTGAGTGCCCCTAATTCCTCCAATCTTCCAACATGATAGCTAACAGTGGCATTCCTGAGCTTAAGGTGACGGGCTAGTTCGTCTAGAGTGCGCGGCAATCTCTCCCTAATCGCGTGAAGAATCCTTCGCTGAGAGCTGGTAAGAACCTGACTGTAGCGAATGCGCAGCAGGGGAAGCTCGACGGCGGCTCCGGGCCCGCCGAGTTCCTCCGGTACATATATGACTCGGACGCCGTGCATGAGGCATGCCATTGTCGCCGCAACGGTCATGGTCTTGGGACCACCGGTGAGATTGAACACCACGTCCTGTGGCGGATAGGACTGAAGATCATGCAGGAACACACGGAAAATCTCCGAGAAAGCCCAAGGGCTGGAGAACTGACGATGATCGTAACTCGTGCCCATTGCGTCGAGCGTTCTGATAACCTTGCTTATTGCTGCCTCCGACATGCTTCGTTCCGTGCCTGACGCTTGGGCCCCAGTATAGATGATGACACGCGTGACACGCCCTCCCAGCCCAGGGATCGCTGCCAGAAACTTCTCCGGATGAAAGCCCAAGGTACCGAATAGAACGACCATGTACATCAGATAAGGCCCCTGGGCGAAAAGTCTTTCGATAAAGAGTCGAATCATTAGAGACAAGGCTTAAGATTCTCAACCGCATACTATGTTTGATGGGCGGACCTTACTCCCTAGGTGAGCGCGCCGTCGGGGACCACACTTGGTCGGAGCATCCCGGCGTCTACAAGCTAATGATGACCCGTTATGGCCCTGTCCGTTACGTGGGTCGGTCGGATTCGGATGTCCGTGCACGTCTACTCCAACATGTGAGGGAGGGTGACTACAACTATTTCTGGGTCGTCCATGAGTCTGATCCCGTCGCGGCCTTCCTGCGCGAGTGCCGTCTGTGGCACAGACACAGGGGCACGATTGACAACGATAAGGTTCACCCTGCCCGTCCCGCGGGCTGTAGGGAAGGTTGTCCAACCTGCTCTCACTATGACTGAAGAGTGAGGTTAGGATGACGAGTGCTATGCGATGCGCCAAGCGCTGATCCGTCGAGGGGATGACAAGATGACAAAGCTAAGCTTCTTTGGCGGCATTAACGAGATCGGGGGCAACAAGTTCCTCCTCGAAGACCGCGATAACCGCGTGTTCTTAGACTTCGGGAAGAACTTTGCCCGGGAGAAAAGGTACTTCGACGAGCCGTGGATTAGACCCCGGACGGAGGACCATCTCCTGGTTCTGGGGATACTGCCCAATCTGCCTGGCCTGTATAAAGGAGATGAGGAGCGCAAAGCTTCCGTGGATGCTGTCCTTATCAGCCACCCGCACACGGACCACTACGACTCCATACGGTGGCTCAAGGACGAAATCCCGGCCTATTCAACGACGACCGCCCAGGCAATATTCCTCGCTAGGGAGTTCTCAGGTCGCGCTGGACCTTCAATGGACTACGCCATTGCCAGCATGACGAAGACAAAGGGATCAGAGATCCTGCGACCCCTGGAGACACTCGCCCCTGGAAAGCCGACGCAGGTGGCGGGTATGAGCACCACGGCCTTCGATGTAGACCACTCCGTTCCAGGTTCCGTCGGCTACGTAGTGGAGACAGAGGCTGGAAACATCGCGTACACGGGGGACTTCCGCCTCCATGGACCGAGGGCATCGCAGAGCCGCGCCTTTCTTCAGGCGGCTGCCGAACATGAGCCAGAGGCTCTGCTAATCGAAGGCACTCACGTGGACGAGTCCAAGATCGAGTCCGAGAAGGAGGTTCAAGAGAAGGTGACGCGGGTAGTGGAAGCAACCCAGGGTCTCGTCGTGGCGGGCTTCGCCATCGCTGACATGGACCGCCTCGCCACCTTCCATGCCGTAGCTCGAGCCACGGACAGGACCTTGGTGATGACGGCGAAGCAGGCCTTCATGGCCGACCAGCTCATCGATGCAGGCCACCCCATTGGATTCGACCTCAAGGGGAAGAACGTACTCATCTTTCGCAAGGAGAAGAAGAGGAGTTCTGCATTCGAAGACCACCTGCAGGAGCGGTATGGTGAACGCTTTGTGGCGGCAAGTGACATCAGGGGCATACAGGAACGAGCGATTCTCGTGGCCTCTCTGATGGACATGCTCGCCCTGCCGGCCATCGACCCCGTGCCCGGCAGCGTCTATATCCTGTCGTCTAGCGAGCCCTTTGATGAGGAAATGGAGATTTCATATGAGAAGCTCCTGGGATGGCTCGCCTACTACGGGCTGCCGCTGTTTCAAGTGCACGCGTCTGGACACGCTACTGCTCATGACTTGCGGGCTGCGATAGAAACGATACAGCCGAAGAAGGTGTTCCTGGTGCATACTACTAGCCCTGCACTATACGCGCGTTTCCTCGAGAAGCTAGGCCACAAGGTCGTGCAGCCGCGGGAGGGGAAGGAGTATACCCTCTAGGGTACCAGGCAGCAGAGAGGATTGAGATGACAGCATTCATCATCGTGGTCAAGGACAGAGATACTGTGAGTAATATGATATATCAATTCGATCATTCGAGACTAAGGAGCTACTCTGACATATTTGAGACAGAGGCGGGCGGCCTCGCGCCGCGGA
>JBHIBK010000266.1:0-2996 GCA_046759065.1 Thermoplasmata archaeon
ATTATTTCGAGCCTTCCGTCCCCATCGATATCTGCGGCCGCCGGCATCATTGGAGACTCAGGACCCAGGGATATGCCGTAGAGGAAAGAACCGCTCTCATCAATGACAGATAGTCCCCCGTTGTCCGCCTGAACGGCGATTTCGTATCTCCCGTCTCCGTTCAAATCAGCAATCAACGGCGATGACATAGCGTCACCGTTTGAGTCGAAAACCCACCTCACCTAAGGCTCCACGATATTGCTCACAAACGGCGCTCTTCCTGTTCTGTTAGCGTCGTACCTATAAAGGACCATGTCGCCAGCTCCGCCGGGACTTAGTGTTGAGGAATTCAGGCCAAGACTCAAGACACCCGTCGATAGAAGCATCGATGTGGTCAAAAGGATTAAGAACCTCTTCATTAGACCCCCCTTTCTGTTGCCACTGGACCTATTGGATTGCCAGTTATGAATACTTTTCCAGATGCCCCGTCTGGAAGTGTCGCGGTCCATCGGAGAATTTGAAAGCCCCTACTTGACAGCTCTTGGAGTTGCGCAAACGGTTTGTGGGGATTTCAAGTCGTTCTCACGACATGTATGACGGTCCCTCAGACAAGTCCAAGCATAGCTTTATAATCGCTAATGAGTTTACCTAGTTGAACTCTCAATTGAGGGGGAGGACATGTTTAGCGCAAAAGCCAAGTCAGAGGTGTTAAGGGAAGTTGTGGACGTAATCTCAACACTCGTCGACGAGGCCAAACTCAACCTGGACAAGGACGGCCTCACTGTGAAGGCCGTTGATCCTGCCCATGTGGCAATGCTGGATTTGAATGTTGGTCAGGACGCTTTCGAGGAGTACAGTGCGGACGAGCAGGAAATGGGAGTGGACATGGACAAGTTCAAGGAAGTACTGAAGCTAGCGAGAGCAGGGGACATCATTAGCATGGACTATGACGAGGAGAAGAATCGTTTGATAATGAGCGTTGGAAACATCACTAGGAGAATGGCTCTGGTCGACACAGCGGGTATGTCCGACCCAAAGGCTCCCAATCTGAACCTCCCGGTCAAGGTGACCGTCCGATCAGAGGAGCTTCGACAGGGTATAAGGGCATCAGAGAGCGTCTCAGACCATGTCGCCTTGATATGTTCACCCGACGGCTTCGAGATGACCTCGGAAGGGGACACGGATTCGGTCAACCTGAAGCTGCCAAAGGACTTGCTCGAATCCTTGGACTGCAAGGAGACGGTCCGTTCGCTCTTCCCGCTGGACTACTTCTCCAATATGGTGAAGGCGGTCTCCACGGCCGAAGCGATTACGATGTTCTTGGGGACTGATTATCCGGTCAGAATGGAGTTCAAGGTTTCGGATGGGAAAGGAGAAGTGCGCTATCTTCTCGCTCCCAGGATCGAGAGCGAATAGCTAGGACGCCGTGTCAAAATCGACGGATTTCAGTTGCTTCATTAGCTGTCTTCTCATCTTGCGGTTTCCGACCAGTCCCTTTATCGCCTTCTGGGACATCTCGTACTGCTTCAAGAGCTCCCTCACGTCCTTGGGGGACGTCCCACTTCCTCTGGCTATTCTGGCTATCCGGCTTCCCTTCACTTTCCTTGGATTGGTCATCTCATCGTCGGTCATGGAATCCATGATGAACCTGAACTTCCTTAGTCTGATTTGGGCGAGTTCAAGTTCTTCATCGCTCAATTTCCCTGGCATTCCTGGCATGAGACTCATTAGCTTCCTCAGCGGTCCCATGCCGCTGAGCATCTCCATCTGGCTGTACATGTCCTTCAATGTGAATCTCCCGCCCATCATCCTTTTGACCG
Source organism: Thermoplasmata archaeon (assembly GCA_046759065.1). GTDB lineage: Archaea > Thermoplasmatota > Thermoplasmata > RBG-16-68-12 > JAGMCJ01 > JAGMCJ01. The sequence goes on from JBHIBK010000266.1 coordinate 1,800, forward strand.
TTTCCTTCGCCTTCTCCTCGTCCATTGCTTCCTGGGCTCTCTCTAGCAGAAGCTTGAGGTCTCCCATTCCCAGGAGTCGGGAAATGAATCTCTGTGGGTCGAATCTCTCCAAGTCATCGATCTTCTCGCCTGTCCCGATGAAAACGATCGAAGCGCTCGTTTCTGAGATTGCACTGAGAGCACCGCCTCCCTTCGCTGAGCCGTCGAGTTTCGCCAGGACCACAGAAGTCACCCCTACCGCGTCATGAAAGGCCCTTGCCTGGGGGCCTGCCTGTTGGCCCATCGTGGCATCCAGTACCAATACGGTCTCCGTGGGCTCTGCAACCTCTGATACCCTCTTGATCTCTTCTATCAGGTCTTCCTCGAGGGAGTGCCTTCCGCTCGTGTCCACTATGACTACATCGAAATCCTCAAAACGCTCAATGCCCGCCCGTACTATCCTCTCTGCCCTCTTCTCATCGGGATTCCCATGCACAGGCACATTGATGGTCTTTGCTATCTGGGACAACTGTTCATATGCAGCGGGCCTGTGAACGTCGCCCGCGATGATTCCGACCTTCAGTCCCCTTTTCTGGAAGTATCTGGCCATCTTTCCAGCTGTTGTGGTCTTCCCTTGGCCGTAAAGCCCTACGAGCAACAATCTCTGCCTCTGGAGCCTGAGTTCTCTCGCCTCTCCAAGGATACTGACGAGCTCTTCGTAGATTATCCTAGCAACATGCTCCTTGGCAGACATCCCTGCAGGGGGCTTTTCCTTGAGAGCTCTTTCCTCCAGGTTTTTCGAGAGTTCCAGTGTCAGCTTCACATTAACGTCTGCTCGAAGAAGCGCCCGCTGAATGTCCTTCACCACCTCCTTTATGGTATCCTTGTCGAGGTGAGACGCTGAGAGAACCTTCTTCAACGCATTCCTCAATGAGGCGCCAAACTTCTCGAAGCTCATTGCCATCAACATGAGATGAACCATATATTAAGATTCCACTGGCCACAATCCTTGAGACTGGGTTAGGTTTCAGTACAGTTTCAGATCATAGCTTACTCGTGATTTGGGAAAACGGTGGCTTTCGCGCAACCCCCAAGCCAATGACCGCTTCTCAGACGACCAGGATGAAACGGACTATTGGTTCCTAGCAAGAGAAAAAATAGAAAAGGGAGGGCTAGCCTTGTCAGAAGGGATGGGATGCACTCTAACGAACTAGCCCA
>JBHIBK010000267.1:0-2989 GCA_046759065.1 Thermoplasmata archaeon
GGACTGTGAAGAGAGAGAAGAAAAGAACACTGAACTATCCATTCTACATCACCTTTCGATGAGATGCCAATCCAATGCTGCCAGAGGTCGTGGGAGACACTTGCAGAGTGCCTGTGTGTTTGAACTTGGCGGTCGACTCTCTTGAAGGTTGAGGATGTTGACATGGATTCCGGAGAAGCTCGATTTCTGTCTTTCCCCTCAACCCCTTTATGAGGTTCTCCACTCGACCCTGCCAGGAGTATCAATCCTGATAACAAGGCAGTCACCTTTATACACGGCTTCAGACAACTTATTGTGAAGGGGCTATGTGATTCGATGGTGAATGAGAACGGAGCAGTATGTCCCCGTTGCGAGGCGAAGCTGGAAACGGGCAGCAGATTCTGCAACTATTGCGGGAAGTCGTTAGTAGAAAAGAAGACTAGGGCCCCGAAAAGACCCGCAAAACGCTCCTCTGCAAAGAACAAAGTCGTGACTCTCATTGCTAAAGTGGAGAAGGCTCTGAAAGAGGCAAAGAGAAGCGGGGCGGGAGTCCACGAAATCGAATCTTGCCTGGAGGACACGAAGAGGCTATTGGCGGATGAGAATTTTGAAGATGCAGAAAGGAACGCGAGAATCGCTCTCAAGAAATCAATGGAGGCCAAGAAAAGGCGGAAGAAGGAACTGATGATCCTCAATGCCAGGCTGTTGGTGGAAAAGGCCCGCGAGTCGGGTGCTGACGTCTCTGAAGCCGACGAATACATGAGAAAAGCCGAATCCGCATTGGCAAAGTCCATTTATGGAGATGTTGTGGAATACGTTAGGAAGGCAAAGAAGGAGGCGGGAGACGCGAAGAGGAAAAGAAGGGCCCGTCTAATGATTCTCAATTTCAAACCCGACATAGACTATGCGAGGGAGATGGGAGCGGACATCGCCGTTGCAGAGGAGTATCTCAAGGATGCCGAAGAATCTCTCGAAAGGGGTGTCTACGGAGAAGTCCAGGAATACCTCAAGTTTGCACGGAACGAGGTAAGGGAGGTCAAACGCTACAAAAGAGCGTCCGATCTCGTAGAGGACGCGAGGAAGTCATTGGAATCCGCAAGGAATGTAGGTTCAGACACCGGGCAGGCTGAGGAAACTCTACTGAAGGCAGAGACCGCCCTGCAGAAAAGGGAATTCGATGACGTCAAAGTCCTTTCGAAGGAAGCCAAGAAACTGGCGGATTCCTCCAAAGACAGAAGGGAAATGGAGAATTCTCTCAACTCATTGTGCCAAGAGATAGAATACATCAAAACCATCGAGGTCAACATTACACGTGCCGAAACACTAGCTACAAAGGTCCGTGAAGCTCTCAAGGAGGGGGACAACGCTCGCGCTCGGAGAATCCTGTCCCGGCTGAGAACATGGTTGTCGGGCGAGAAGAAGAAGCTCGGAGCGACGGACGAAGACGTCCCAATCCAGATGCTTGGTGTATCCAAGAGGCTCAGGGACATCAAGAAAATCGTTGATGAGATACGAAAGGTGGGAGTGGACATCTCGTCGGCCGAGGAACTGTTCGAAGAGGCCAAGAAGGCTTTCCAGGAGAACGACCTCACTAGGTCTGAAGAGATTCTATCCGACATCGAGGAGATGGCCTATGGTCTCCAGGAATCTCTCACCATAGCTGCGAGGGACTTCCTGGAAAAGGCCAAGAAGGAGTCGGAAGAGGCCAGAAGAGAGAACCTGAACATCGGGAGCGCTGGAGAGACCGTTCGAAGCGGATTCAAAGCACTTGAGGAGGGCCACATTGATGAAGCACTGCAATATGCCGAGATAGCAAGGAACCTCGTGGAAAGAGCCAGAAAGGAAAGAGTCGTGAACCTGGCTAAGGGAAGCCTCCTGAGGATGGAGGTAATAATCGCGGACGCCAAGAAGGTGGGCCTCAATGTCGACGAAGGGGAGACTATCTACCGAAATGCTTCTGAGGAGTTCGAGAAGGGTGAATTCGAGAAGATCGAGGCATACGTCTCCAAGGTGGACCTATCCGCGAAGAAGGCGAAGCGGCTTTACATCTCCACCAAGGCCCACGATGAACTTGAGGGTGCCTCATTTGCGATTGACGACGTTGAAAGGATGGGGGCCGACGTTTCTGATGCGAGGGATCTCTTGCGGAAGGGAAGAGAGGCGCTATTTGACGAGAACTATGATGAAGTGGTGGAACTCGCAAGAAGAATTCGAGACATTGTTGGGGAAGCGGAAAAGGAGAAGATCATAGATCGGTTCGGTGCGAAGAGCCAGGGAATAGCTACGATGATTTCCGGAGCAAAGGCTCTGGGCATAGAGATTGAACATGCGAAGTCTCTTCTCGACATGGCTGATGAGTACCTCAAGAAGGAAGAAATAGTGCAGGCGAAGGACCTTATCCGAAGAGCCGAGGTGTCAGCAGGCAAGAAGATACAAGATTTCATCAAGGACAAATACCCAAAGCTTCTCGTCAATATTCCCACCAAGGGATTCCAGGCCGATGTCTGGAACCGGTTGATTCTAGAGACAATCAACGAGGGTAACCTCAGGTCGGAGGATGTCGACATAGGGATGGATGGAGATTTCGAGGTCAGAGGTCTCGAGACCATCCCGGAAATCGACCCCAATGAGAGGAAGAAGATAGAGGTGGGGGTGAAGCCCAAGAAGGACGGGGACCTTCCAGTTGACCTTTCGGTCTCATATAGGAGGCCCTTTGACAATCAGGTTTTCACGTCAGATGAGGTTACGTCGCTATCCGTCAAGTCTCACGGGACCTACGTCGTTGAGGATGTCTTTCTTGTCCACAATGATGGTCGACTTATTGGCCATGAGACGAGGAAGTTCCGCGAGGATATCGATGAGGACATTTTCTCCGGTATGCTCACGATTGTCCAGGACTTCGTGAAGGACTCCTTCAGGAAAAGGAGCGAGGGGGGACTCAAGAGGCTCGATTTTGGCGGCAATATGATAGTCATCGAGAGAGGTCCCCATATCTACCTCGCCTGTGTCG